>NZ_JADMTC010000001.1:1194630-1305619 GCF_015561235.1 Streptococcus oralis
AAAAATCAACAACGATTTGTCCATGATTGCTCCCTTCTCATGATTTTATATAGTTCTCTGGAGAACTAATTTAGTTTCCGTGAGAACTATTTTATCACTTTCGGAGGAGATGTCAAGAAAAAAGTTTCCTAGAGAACTATTCTAGTCTAAATTGACATTGGAGAATATTTTCTCTATAATAAGCACTAGCTACCATGGATAGGAATCCATTCACTCGATGAAGGGAGAAGACTTTCAAATGAAACCAGAAGAACAAAAAGTTTTAGGGATTTTAGCAACCATTTTTGGATCCATCGCACTTTTAGGATCTTGGATCCCGTTTATTAATTATCTATCGTTTTTCATCGCTATTGTCGCTTTGATATTAGGTATTATCGGACTTATTGCCAATCTCAAAAAACGGAAAACAATGGCCATTATCGGAACATCTCTCGCAGTTGCTTCTGTTGTACTTTTCTTTACGACCCAGATACTGTACGCTAATGTCTACAAAGATTTTGTCAGAGAGTTTAACCGTTCCTATAGAGAAGCTAGCTCCTCAATGGAACGCGACTTGACAGATGATACCATTGATTCACTCCCTGAAGATGAGGAAGAAGACGATACCTTCACCTGGACCCAAGAACAGTTCGACGCTTTAATTGAAGGTGACCTTGATAACAAAGGAAAAGGTGGTACCAACTACAAGGATATTATCAAAAAACACGGACTGCCAGACTCCGAGTTTGATTCCACTATTGAGGGCTACGACACAAAGAAAATTACCTATATTGGCATTGATGATAGAATCAAAACCGTTACTCTAACCTTTGTAAAACAGGATAATGGTCAACTCTTACTAGTTCATAAAATAGCTGTAGGCCTAGGAGAAAGCCAGCAGCAAAGAGATTCTGGAACCAGAATCTAATCTCAAATATAAAAAGCGAACAGCTAGCAAGTCTGTTCGCTTTTTTATTAGAATCCATCAACATTTGTGTAGATCTTTTGGACGTCCTCATCATCCTCAAGAACGCTGTAAAGTTTTTCAAAGGTTTCCAAATCTTCACCTGACAACTCAACTTCTGACTGAGGAATCATTTCCAGTTCAGTAACTTGGAATTCTTCGACACCTGACTCACGAAGGACAACGATGGCCTTGTGAAGGTCAGTTGGAGCTGTGTAAACAGTGATTGTTCCTTCTTCTGCTTCTACATCATCCACATCAATGTCTGCTTCAAGCAAAAGCTCAAAGATAGCATCCGCATCATCACCAGCAAATACGATAACACCCTTGTTGTCAAAGAGGTAAGAAACAGAACCTGAAGCTCCCATGTTACCGCCATTTTTACCAAAAGCAGCACGAACGTTCGCAGCTGTACGGTTGACGTTTGAAGTCAAGGTATCCACAATCAGCATAGAACCATTTGGTCCAAATCCTTCGTAACGTCCTTCTGTAAAGGTTTCGTCTGTGTTTCCTTTTGCCTTATCGATAGCCTTATCAATAACGTGTTTTGGCACCTGCGCTTGTTTAGCACGATCGATAACGAATTTCAAAGCAGTGTTTGATTCTGGATCTGGTTCCCCTTTTTTAGCTGCTACATAGATTTCTACACCAAATTTTGCATATACTTTAGAGTTAGCTCCATCTTTAGCCGTTTTCTTGGCTACGATATTGGCCCATTTACGTCCCATTAGGAATCTCCTTTTTTCACATTTTAATCTTTCTTATTATAACACAAGTCTAGCTGATTTTCACTAGAGGAAATGGATTTTCTTTTGCAAAGCAAGCTAGGATTTCCCTCCGACTGCCACGATTTTCTTGCCTTCTTTTATCCAAGGGTGTCGGGAAAGGGAGAAGTAAAGTTGGACAGTCATCACAACCCAGAGTAGCGGTTCACAGAGAATAACACCTGTGTAGCCTGTCCAAGGAATAATCCAAGCTACGAAAATAATTTTCCCAAACAACTCGATAAAGCTAGATACGAGGGGCAAAAGTTTTTGGCCTAGTCCCTGCAAGCTATTTCTATAAATCAATAAAAGACTTAAAAATGGATAAAATACAGAACTGATACGTAAGTACAAGGTCCCGTTTTCTACCAAGTAGCTGTCTGTCGAACTTGCTAGGAAAGAAACTAGGCTAGGACTGGCAAAAAAAAGGAAAATACAGGCAAGGGCTGCCCAAGACATACTCAAATAGCTCCCTAAACGAAGACCTTGAACAATACGTTCGGGACGTTTCGCTCCAAAGTTTTGAGAGATAAAAGTCGTCATCGATGCTGAAATAGCTGTCATTGGTAATAAGGCAAAGGCCATGATTCGCCGTGCTGCCGTTTGAGCACTGATAATGACTGCACCAAAACTATTGACAGAGGATTGCAAAATGACACTTCCGATAGAGACGATTGACCCCATCAGACCCATGGCTAGTCCCTGCTCCAAGAGATCCACATAGAGAGCCTTATTCCATTTGAAATGTTTGAGACCCGGAAGAAGCTCTGGAACACTCTTACGAATATAAAAATAACAGAGGATTGCTGACAAACCCTGCGAGATAATGGTTGCAAGACCCGCAGACTGAACTCCCAGATGCAGTTGCGTAATAAAATATAAATCCAAGATCACATTAACAATAGCTGAAAAGATAAGAAAAGCAAGAGCCGCAAGGCTATCGCCAATCGAGCGCAGTAAGCCTGCAAAAAGATTGTAAGCAAAACTAACCCCTACACAGGTAACAATCATGGAGATGTACTCATAGGATTGAGGAAGGATTTCTACAGGTGTCTCTAAATATTGCAAGAGTGGATAAAGACCGAAGAAGCCTATCAGCATGACAAGAGCACTCAGGATGGCACCCAGAATCCAAGTTGCTGCAACAGCTTCTTTAATCTTAGCAAAATTACGAGCACCGTAAAGACGAGCGATGACAACTCCCATCCCATTTCCAACTCCGAGGGCAAAGCCGATAATCAAATCAAAGATGGCCGTCGTTGCTCCTACTGCTGCTAGGGATTCTTGTCCAAGGAACCGCCCTACAATCAAGACGTCAGCTGTATTATATAGTTGTTGGAAGATATTGGACAACAGAATTGGAAGGGCGAAGCTCAAAAGTGAGGGAAGAATGGAGCCATGAATCAGGTCCACTGTTCGTTTTTTATTCATAAAGATATTATATCAGCTTTCCAGAGGACCGACAAGATTCTTTAACGAATCCTGAAATCAATTGCTTACAGAGAGACAATTTGCTATAATCAAGAAAAGGAGGTCATTTATGAGTTTGACCAGTCAATTAATAACCGATGTGTTCCCAGATCTTGATAAAGTTGAAAAGCTAAATAACGAAGCTTTCCCCGAGGAGGAACGAGTCCCTCTTTCTGAGTTTTTGCGCTATCAGGACCGAGATGACGCCCACTTTTTTGCTTTTTATAACGAAGAAGAATTTGTTGGCTTTGCTTTTGCCATCTCCAACCAAAAGGCCTTCTATATTAGCTTTTTTGCCATCATGCCTCACTTAAGAAGTCACGGGTATGGGAAGGAAATTATAGACAAACTAACTGATTTTTACCAGCGGACCATGTTGCTTGAAGTGGAGCGATTGGATGAAGAATGCGATAACTTGGAACAAAGAAAAGCTCGTATGAGCTTCTATCAACAAAATGGCTTTAAAACAGCTAACGCTTTTCTAGAGTATGATGGCTTGAGTTTTGAAATTCTCTACCGCGGTGACCATTTCGACGAGGAAGCCTATCGCGACATCTTCCAAAAATTACAAGATGAACATTATTTTGACTTTCACATCAAATACAGACGCTTTAGTGATCATTAGTTGTTTCAAGGAAGAGAAGTCTAATGAACTTTCTCACGATAAAACGCATAATATCAAGGTTATGAAGACCTGATATTATGCGTTTTTATGATTTTGAAAACTTTACCTAGTTTTATCTTTATTCTTCAATTTCGATTTCAAGTCCATCGCCTAGGTCAAGCGTCACTTCTTGGTTAGGTGCCAGATCTTCAGCGACAGAAGTAGGAGCGGTTCCCTCTTCATCTTCAATCAAACCGTATTGAACACGAACCTGATGGTCAATCTCATCAAAAATCTCTGGGTGATCTGCCAAGTATTTCTTAGCATTCTCTGATCCTTGCCCGATTTTTTCACCCTTGTAAGAGTACCATGCTCCTGCTTTTTGGATAATATCGAGATCACTTGCAATCTTCAAGAGCTCACCGGTCTTAGAAATCCCTTCTCCGTACATGATTTCAACAAAAGCTTCCTTAAATGGTGGAGCTACCTTGTTTTTCACGACCTTGATTTTGGTTTCCTTACCGACATTGGTATCTTTTTGGTCACCAGTTCCCTTGATTTGTGTGCTTCCACGAACATCCAAACGGACTGAAGCGTAGAATTTCAGAGCACGTCCACCAGGTGTTGTTTCAGGATTTCCAAACATGACCCCAACTTTTTCACGCAACTGGTTGATAAAGATGGCAATTGTTTTAGTTTTATTGATAGAAGCACCAAGTTTACGCATGGCCTGGCTCATCATACGAGCTTGCAAACCAACGTGACTATCTCCAATATCCCCATCAATTTCCGCACGAGGTACAAGGGCTGCAACCGAGTCGATAACGACGAGGTCGACTGCACCTGAGTCAATCAATTTCCCTGCAATTTCAAGGCCTTGCTCACCTGAGTCTGGCTGTGACAAGAGTAACTCATCAATGTTCACACCAAGGGCTGCAGCATAGGCTGGGTCAAGAGCATGTTCCGCATCGATAAAGGCTGCAATACCACCTTCTTTCTGTGCTTGCGCGACAGCGTGAAGGGCAACCGTTGTCTTACCAGAAGACTCTGGTCCATAAATTTCGATGATGCGTCCCTTAGGATAACCACCTGAACCAAGAGCAATGTCCAGAGCCAAGGACCCTGAACTCATGACTTGCACTTTTTGCTCCGCACGCTCGCCCAAACGCATGATTGAGCCTTTACCAAAGTCTTTCTCAATCAATTTAAGAGCATCGTTCAAGGCTTTTTCACGATCCGCTCCAAACTTTTTTGAAATTTCATCTAATTTTTTTGGTTTTTTCGCCATTCTATTCTCCTATATTCTACTGGTCCTTAGACCTATCTACTATTATATCAAAAGTTAGTCACTTAATAAAGTCTTGCGAACTAGGTTAAAGGCATGCATAACCGCGATGTGACGAACATCTGCACGGCTCCGTCCGGCAATATTAGCCTTGATCACCTCGGTCCCTTTTGCATGCGCCAAGCCGATAAAAACTGTCCCAGCTGGATGCCCCTCTAAGCTATCTGGCCCTGCCACACCCGTCAAACTGACTCCGTAGTCAGACTGAGTCTTGAGTCGTGCCTGCTCTGCCATTTTTCGAGCCGTAAACTCAGAAACGACTCCGTACTCTTTCAGCTCTTGCTCGGAAATATCCAACATCTTGGACTTTTCTTCTAGGCTGTAAGTGACAAAACCGCCATTAAAGATAGCTGAAACACCTGAAAAGTCTGCTAAAGTAGCCTGAAAGAGACCTGCCGTCAAGCTTTCTGCCGCAGTAATGCTTTTCTGTCTCTTCTTTAGCTCTTCTACAACGACACTTGCTAGGCTGGTTTCTTCCCCATATCCATAACAGATGTCTCGCAGAGAAATTCCCTCAAAAGTCTGACGATCCAAGATTTGATTTTCTAGGATATCTAGCACTCGATCAGCCTTTTCTTGACTGACTGCTTTTGTGGACAAGCGCAAGGTCACTTCTCCCGTCTTGGCATAAGGCGCCAAAGTCGGATCTGTTTGATGGTCAATCAAATCCGCCAAAATGGTCACCAACTGACTCTCCCCAATCCCAAAGAAACGAAGCACTCGGGAATACAGTTTGGTGCCAGTCATCAGCTTGGGTAAAAGTTGATTTAAGACCATGGGTTTCAACTCACTTGGCGGTCCTGGAAGGACTACGTAGGTCACGCCATTCACTTCCGACACTCCTCCTACTGCTAAACCTGTCTCATTTGGCAGTGGAGTTGCCCCTTCTACAATTTGGGCTTGGCGCTCATTATTCGGTGTCCGAGCATAGTCTGGCCTTTGGGCAAAAAAGATATCTAGTTTTTCCTGCGCTTGAGGATTAAACTCTAGATTTTTTCCCAAAAATTTAGCCAGAGTTTGTTTGGTCAAATCATCCTTGGTTGGTCCCAAGCCCCCTGTCAAAATCACAAGATTACTACGTTGACTCGCAATCTCAAGCAAGGACAAAAGACGAGCTTCATTGTCTCCGACAGCTGTTTGAAAATAAACATCTACCCCGATTTCGGCTAACTTCTCTGATAAAAACTGAGCATTGGTATTGACAATCTGCCCTGTTAAAATTTCTGTTCCGACAGCAATAATTTCTGCTTTCATGTTTCCTCCTACTTATCTATTCGAATTTTTTTGAAAAAATCGCAGGAAATTTCCCACGATTTGATTCTTTTCTTATTCTGCTTCTTCGTTTGAAGCGTTCGTACTGGTTGAAGGAGCTGTCCGACCAAAGGCTGTTTCGTACAGTACCGCATTGGTTTCCAATTCTGTCACTGGCTCTTTACCTAGCGAACTACGCAAGAGATTTTGCATCTCGAGCATATGTTCTGAAGTGACAATCTGATAAGAAATTCCCTGTAGCTCAGCATCTTCCCCACGCAATTGATGCGTTTCGATATTCTTGAAAGAATCTTGATAGCCGAGCAATTGTGGAATGCTCTTAGCTGACAAGTCCACATTGGTCTGCATGTTATCACTCAAAGCTTTGAGGATACCTTGATAATGGCTCACACTGTTTAGGCTCAAAACCTTCTCAACGATTTTTTGAATAACTTCACGTTGACGTTTTTGACGACCATAGTCTCCTTCAGGGTCTTGGTAACGCATCCGTGAATACACCAAGGCTTCCTCACCATTCAAAGTTTGTTCTCCAACACCGATGGAAATCTTATTAAACTCCTCTTGGTCAGCAATCGAAATTGGGAAACCGAGTGTATTGTTGACGGTAATTCCACCAACTGCATCCACCAATTGTTGAAGCCCCTGCATGTTAACCATCACATAGCGGTCAATGTGGATATTCATCATCTTTTGAATAGTAGAAATTGCAAGTTCCGCACCACCATTAGCATAGGCCGCATTGAGTTTGGCTTCCTGAACTTGACCGTTTCCAGTCTCAATCTTGGTCAAAATATCCCGTTCCAAACTCATCATTGTGGTTTTCTTTGTTTTGGGATTAACCGTCAAGAGAATCATGGAATCACTATTTCCCGCCCACGGGTCTGTACGTTCCACATTTCCCGTATCTACCCCCATCAAGAGGATAGTCAGAGGCTCCGTCGCTTCGATAACGTTGGTTTCTTCCCCGATTTTTTTGTAAGTCTTTTTACTTAGGGTTTCTGTTCCCTGTTGGTAGATGGTATAGCCATAAACCGCTACACCTAAAACTGTTACTGCTAGGAAACCTAGCACCATTCCAATTAATTTTTTAATCATCTCGTTATTCATTTATCAGCTTGCCCATAAGACAAACATCTAAAAATATCCCTTCTGCTAAATAGGCTCCTCTTTCTTGTAATCCTTCTGTGATAAATCCCATTTTTGAATAGAGGTGGATCGCAGCCTCGTTTCGTTTTTGTACACTGAGTTGCAAACGGCACAAGACACCACTGGATTTAGCCCACTCGATGCCTTCTTCTAGAAGTATAGTCGCCAAGCCTTGGTTCCAGAATTTCTTTCGAACTGCTAGAAAAACATCACCGATATGTCGAACTCTTAAATGTTGGTCTGCTGTGATATTTAAGACTCCTGCAATCTCATCATTCAGTAAGGCGAGGAGAGTAATTTGATTCTCTGATGCAGCTTGTTTTTCGATAAAAAGAGCCATTTCAGAAGCTGTCATCATGATACCATTTTCATCCAAGCTGGTAAAATCCGTCTCTTGACCGACACAATCTAAAAATGCAATTAAGGCTGTAGCATCTGAAATCTCTGCCTCACGAATACACAACTCATACTCCATCTTGAAGCTCCTTGATGAGTTGTTCAGCCCGAGAGCCATGAGCTGTAAAATGAAGACAACGACCCTCAGCTTCTTTCAAAATTTCCAACTCCAAGTAAGAATCTGGTAAATCTTCACCCAAAAGATGCCCCCACTCAATAACAGTCACACCACCACCGAAGAGAAACTCATCCAAGTCAATAGAATCAGCATCACCTTCGATACGGTAGACATCCAAGTGGTAAAGTGGCAAACGCCCTTCGTACTCTCTGACAATGGTATAGGTTGGACTTTTAATCATTTGACGGATATCCAAGCCCTTAGCAAGGCCCTTTGTAAAGGTTGTTTTACCCGCACCCAACTCTCCAGTCAAGATCAGAACATCGTCTTTTTGAAGCAAATGACCTAATCTTTCTCCGAGAGCTAGAAGCTCTTCTTCATTTTTTGTGTGCATGCTACTATTATACCAAAAAGTTTTCTTTTGTGTGAATTTTCTTTATGGACTTACTATAACAATTTTGAAAAATTCTCCTCCACTTAAAAGAATACAACTATTGAAAAAACAAACAGGATATCCCGAATCAGGTGTCCATAAAAGGAGATTTCCCTTTGGATACATTTGGGAAAAAGGAAACGTGCGCATAGAAAACCAATACTGATATAAAGGAGAATCGAGGAAATCACTAAAGGATTCCTCAAGAAAACCAACGTGGCTAGAACGGAAATGACGACTGTTTTCTTTTTATTTAGGTGATTTTCTATATCGCGGAAAATTTTATCAAAAGGTAAGAAAATCAATAGATCTACTCCTAGCAAGAAAAAGAAGGAGGGTAAAAAGAGGTCAACCAATTCCTGCTGCAATTTGCTAGTGGTCTGGATGCTTTCTGAGAGAACCAGACAGGTTGCCAGAAGATTGACTACTAAAAGGAGGCAATAAACCAGACTCACTTTCTTTTGAACATGTAAAATACTATGTCTAGACTGGTCTGCTGTATGGAAATAATTTATCCCAGCACAAAGAACAGAAATTCCTACTATCAAAATCAAAAAATAAGCATTGGTCTGTTTTAAAGATAAAAAGGATTCTTTCCATAATAGACAACTACTAAAACTAATCTGGATGACTGCAATCAACAACAATAGGCGAATTGATTTTACCATTTCTTTTCCCTCCCTATATGGGATTATACCTTGTGAGGAGTTTGAAATGATTGTTTCCGCCTCAAGTGTCCATTTTTTGTGCTCAACTGACCAAAAAACAGCTCTGTTGTGCACAGAGCTGTTCTTTTACCAGTCTAATCCTTAAACCAGAGAGCAATTTCACGTTTTGCAGAAGCTTCAGAATCGGAGCCATGAACTACATTTTGAATGGCTTGATTGTCTCCTGCAGCCTTGGCAAAATCTCCTCGGATAGTTCCTGGCAGAGCTTCTTCTGGACGAGTAGCACCCATCATGGTCCGCCAAGTTTCAATCACTTTCGGACCTGATAGAATGCCCACCACTACTGGTCCTGAGGTCATAAACTGACGGATAGGAGGATAAAAACTTTTTTCAACCAAGTCTTGATAGTGTTGGTCAATCAAAGCTTCTGAAACTGTTGAGCGTAGCTCTAATTTTTCGAGTTTGAAACCTCGTTGTTCCATTCTTTGCAGAATTTCGCCGACCAGCCCTCTTTTCACACCATCTGGCTTAATGATAAAGAATGTTTGTTCCATATAAATCCCCTTGTCATTTTAGTTCTTCTATTCTACCATACTTTATGAAAAAGTTGGAAAATTTTCTGAAATAAAGCAAAGAGAACCCAAAGGTTCTCTTGTTTGCTTTTATTCTACTGTTTCTTCAACTTGGATTTCCACAACTTCCTCTACAGGAGCAAGTTCTGCCTCTTCTTGTTCTGGAGTCAGATATTCTGCTTCATTGATAGCTTGTGGTTCAAGGTTACGGTAGCGAGCCATACCAGTACCAGCTGGGATGATCTTACCGATGATAACATTTTCCTTGAGTCCAAGGAGATGATCTTTCTTACCACGGATGGCTGCATCTGTAAGGACACGAGTTGTTTCCTGGAAGGAAGCCGCTGACAAGAAACTATTTGTTTCAAGTGAGGCTTTGGTGATTCCCATAAGAACTGGACGACCAGTCGCTGGAACTCCACCTGCGATAAGAACATCCTTGTTGGCATCTGTAAAGTCGTTGATGTCCATGAGAGTACCCATAAGAAGATCTGTGTCACCTGGATCCATGACACGAACTTTACGGATCATTTGACGAACCATTACCTCGATGTGTTTGTCACCGATTTCTACCCCTTGGCTACGGTAAACTTTTTGTACTTCACCGAGGAGGTAGGTTTCAACTGACAAGACATCACGAACAGCAAGGAGACGTTTTGGTTGGATAGAACCTTCTGTCAATGCTGCACCGCGAGAGACTTGGTCTCCAACTTCGACACGCATACGTGCTGTAAATGGAACCACGTACTCACCTTCGCCAGTTTCACCCTTAACAAAGACTTTCTTGGTACGAGTTGACGCGTCTTCTTCAATGGCGGTAACTTGTCCTTTGACCTCTGTGATGACCGCTTCCCCTTTAGGATTGCGGGCTTCAAAGATTTCTTGGACACGAGGAAGACCCTGAGTGATATCGGTATTTGAGGCAACCCCACCCGTGTGGAAGGTGCGCATTGTAAGCTGTGTACCAGGTTCCCCGATAGATTGGGCAGCGATTGTACCAACTGCTTCACCAACTTCAACCGCATCACCAGTCGCCAAGTTGATACCGTAACAGTGACGGCAGACGCCATGACGAGTGTTACATGTAAATACAGAGCGGATAGTCACTTCTTCCACACCAGCATTGACAATTTCACGCGCCTTGTCTTCCGTAATCAACTCATTTGGACCGATGATCACTGCACCAGTTTCTGGATGTTTAACAGTTTTCTTAGTATAACGACCATTGAGACGTTCTTCGAGAGACTCGATCATCTCTTTTCCTTCTGCGATAGAGCGGATCAAGAGACCACGGTCTGTTCCACAATCGTCCTCACGGATGATCACATCTTGGGCAACGTCAACCAAACGACGAGTCAAGTAACCTGAGTCGGCTGTCTTAAGGGCCGTATCGGTCATACCTTTACGGGCACCGTGAGTTGAGAAGAACATTTCGAGTACTGACAAACCTTCGCGGAAGTTTGAAAGGATTGGCAATTCCATGATACGTCCGTTCGGAGCGGCCATCAGACCACGCATACCGGCAAGCTGTGAGAAGTTTGAAATGTTACCACGAGCTCCAGAGTCCATCATCATAACGATTGGGTTCTTAGGATCTTGGTTGGCAACCAAACGTTTCTCCAATTTTTCACGAGCTGCACGCCATTCAGCTGTAACAGCGTTGTAGCGCTCATCGTCCGTGATCATACCACGACGGAATTGTTTGGTGATTTGTTCTACACGTTTGTGTGATTCTTCGATGATTTCAGCCTTGTCTTCAACAACTGGGATATCGGCAATACCCACTGTCAAACCTGCAAGAGTTGAGTGGTGGTAACCGAGGTTCTTCATGCGGTCAAGTAGGGCAGAAGTTTCTGTCGTACGGAAACGTTTGAAGATTTCAGCGATGATATTCCCAAGATTTTTCTTCTTGAATGGAGGGTTGAGTTCAAGATTGCGAATGGCTTCCTTGATATCTCCACCTAGTGGCAAGAAGTATTTAGCTGGAACACCTTCTGTTAAGTTGGCATTTGTTGGTTCTTGCAAGTAAGGCAGACCCTCTGGCATGATGTCGTTGAAGAGGATTTTACCAACTGTTGTAAGCAAGACCTTGTGTTTTTGCTCTTCTGTCCATGGTTTGTTAAGGCTATCAGTCGCGATACCTACACGTGAGTGGAGGTGTACATAACCATTGCGGTAAGCCATAACCGCTTCGTCACGGTCTTTGAAGACCATTCCTTCACCTTCACGACCAGCTTCTTCCATGGTCAAGTAGTAGTTACCCAAAACCATGTCCTGAGATGGAGTAACAACTGGTTTACCATCTTTCGGGTTCAAGATATGCTCAGCAGCCAACATCAAGATACGAGCTTCTGCTTGAGCTTCTTCTGAAAGCGGTACGTGGATGGCCATTTGGTCCCCGTCAAAGTCGGCGTTGTAGGCTTCACAGACAAGCGGGTGCAAGCGAAGGGCCTTACCATCAATCAAGACTGGCTCGAAGGCTTGGATACCCAAACGGTGAAGGGTCGGTGCGCGGTTCAAAAGTACTGGGTGTTCTTTGATTACTTCTTCAAGAATATCCCAGATACGTTCGTCTCCACGTTCTACCAAGCGTTTAGCTGCTTTGACGTTTTGCACGATGTCACGGGCAACGATTTCACGCATCACAAATGGTTTAAAGAGCTCGATAGCCATTTCGCGTGGCACACCACATTGGTACATCTTAAGAGTTGGACCAACGGCGATAACGGAACGTCCTGAGAAGTCAACACGTTTACCGAGCAAGTTTTGACGGAAGCGTCCTTGTTTTCCTTTAAGCATGTGGCTCAATGATTTCAGTGGACGGCTACCTGGTCCTGTAATCGGACGACCACGACGACCATTGTCAATCAAAGCGTCAACCGCTTCTTGAAGCATACGCTTCTCATTTTGAACGATGATACCTGGTGCATTCAACTCAAGCAAACGAGCCAAGCGGTTGTTACGGTTGATAACACGGCGGTAAAGGTCGTTCAAGTCAGATGAGGCAAAGCGGCCACCATCCAACTGCAACATTGGACGAAGGTCTGGTGGAATAACTGGAAGGATGTTGAGAATCATCCATTCAGGTTTGTTACCAGACTTGTAAAAGGCATCCAAAACATCCAAACGACGGATAGCTTTGACACGTTTTTGTCCAGTAGCTGTTTTCAACTCTTCTTTGAGTTCAGCAATTTCTTTTTCAAGATCTACTTGTTTCAAAAGGTCTTGGATGGCTTCGGCACCCATTTTGGCAACGAATGAACCATAACCATACTCACGCAAGCGCTCACGGTATTCGCGCTCTGTCATGATAGACTTGTGCTCAAGTGGTGTATCCTTCGGATCAATCACCACATAAGCCGCAAAGTAGATAACTTCCTCGAGGGCACGAGGACTCATATCAAGGGTCAAGCCCATACGGCTTGGAATCCCCTTGAAATACCAGATGTGAGATACAGGAGCTTTCAACTCGATGTGCCCCATACGCTCACGACGAACTTTCGTACGCGTTACTTCAACCCCACAGCGGTCACAAACAATCCCTCTGTAACGAATGCGTTTGTACTTCCCACAAGCACATTCCCAGTCTTTTGTAGGACCAAAGATGACTTCGTCAAAGAGTCCTTCACGTTCTGGTTTCAACGTACGGTAATTGATTGTTTCAGGTTTTTTGACTTCTCCATAAGACCATGAACGGACTTTGCTTGGAGAAGCTAGGGTGATTTGCATACTTTTAAAACGATTTACATCAACCACTATTTCTTCCCTTTCTATTCTAAGTGAACTGCTTATTCTTCAGCAGCTTCTTCTGTTGCTTCCGCTTTTGTTGCTTTCTCAGCTTCTTCTGCTTCAAAGGCTGCTTTAGCCTCTTGGGCTGCTTTTTCGCGGGCTTTTTCAAGGTCATCTACGTGGATGACATCTTCGTCCATTCCTTCATCCAAGTCGCGAAGTTCCACTTCTTGGTCATCTTCGTCAAGGACACGCATGTCAAGACCAAGAGATTGCAATTCTTTGACAAGAACTCGGAAGGATTCTGGAACACCTGGTTTTGGAATTGGTTTTCCTTTTGTAATGGCTTCATAAGCTTTCAAACGTCCGTTGATATCGTCAGACTTGTAAGTCAAGATTTCTTGGAGAACATTTGACGCACCGTAGGCTTCAAGAGCCCAAACCTCCATCTCACCGAAACGTTGTCCACCAAACTGAGCTTTACCTCCGAGTGGTTGTTGGGTAACGGTTGAGTATGGTCCGACTGAACGCGCGTGCAATTTATCATCAACCATGTGGTGGAGTTTGATCATGTACATGACACCAACTGATACACGGTTGTCAAACGGCTCACCTGTACGTCCGTCGTAAAGGATTGTCTTAGCATCGCTATCCATACCTGCTTCTTTAACAGTGTCCCAAAGGTCTTCAGAACTTGCTCCGTCAAAGACTGGTGTTGCGATGTGGATACCAAGAGTACGGGCTGCCATACCAAGGTGGAGCTCCATAACCTGACCGATATTCATACGTGATGGCACCCCAAGTGGGTTCAACATGATATCGACTGGAGTTCCGTCTGGAAGGTAAGGCATGTCTTCTACAGGAACGATACGAGAGACAACCCCTTTGTTTCCGTGACGTCCGGCCATCTTATCTCCGACCTTGATCTTACGTTTTTGAGCGATGTAGACGCGAACCAGCATGTTAACACCTGATTGCAACTCATCTCCATTTGCACGTGTAAAGATCTTAACATCACGAACGACACCATCAGCACCGTGAGGTACACGGAGAGAAGTGTCACGCACTTCACGAGACTTGTCTCCGAAGATAGCGTGCAAGAGACGTTCTTCAGCTGAAAGGTCTTTTTCACCCTTAGGTGTTACTTTACCTACAAGAATATCGCCTTCTTTAACCTCAGCACCGATACGGATAATACCCATTTCGTCAAGGTCTTTAAGGGCATCTTCACCAACGTTTGGAATTTCACGAGTAATTTCTTCAGGCCCAAGCTTTGTATCGCGCGTTTCTGATTCATATTCTTCGAGGTGGACAGATGTGTAGACATCGTCTTTGACCAAGCGTTCGCTCATGATAACAGCATCCTCAAAGTTGTAACCTTCCCATGTCATGTAGGCAACGATTGGGTTTTGTCCAAGCGCCATTTCCCCTTTTTCCATAGAAGGTCCGTCAGCGATAAAGTCGCCTTTTTCAACGACATCCCCAACTTTAACAAGTGTACGTTGGTTATAAGCAGTACCTGAGTTTGAACGACGGAATTTTTGGATGTGGTAAACGTCCAATGAACCATCTTCGCGGCGTACTTCTACCTTGTCAGCATCTGCGTATGTAACTTTACCATCATACTGAGCAATAACAGCCGCTCCAGAATCATGAGCTGCTTGGTATTCCATACCAGTACCAACGTAAGGCGCTTTTGGATCAATCAAAGGCACAGCCTGACGTTGCATGTTGGCACCCATAAGGGCACGGTTGGAGTCATCGTTTTCCAAGAAAGGAATACATGCTGTCGCAACGGCAACTACCTGTTTTGGTGACACGTCCATATAGTCAACCACTTCTGCTGGGTACTCCTGGTTGACCCCTTGGTGACGTCCCATGACAACTTTCTCAGCAAAAGTACCGTCTTCGTTGAGGCGAGAGTTAGCCTGCGCTACAGTAAATTCATCTTCTTCATCGGCTGTCAACCAAACGATTTCGTTTGTGACTACACCTGTTTCACGGTCAACCTTACGGTATGGTGTTTGAACAAATCCATACTTATTCAAGTGTCCGTAAGATGACAAGTTATTGATCAAACCGATGTTAGGTCCTTCAGGTGTCTCGATTGGACACATACGACCATAGTGAGTATAGTGCACGTCACGTACTTCATATCCTGCACGGTCACGTGTCAAACCACCAGGTCCTAAGGCTGACAAACGACGTTTGTGAGACAACTCAGAAAGCGGGTTGTGTTGGTCCATGAACTGTGACAACTGTGATGAACCAAAGAATTCTTTAACTGCAGCTGTTACAGGACGGATGTTGATAATTTGTTGTGGTGTTAAAACTTCATTGTCCTGAACAGACATGCGTTCACGGACATTACGTTCCATACGAGAAAGTCCAAGACGTACTTGGTTGGCAAGCAATTCACCAACTGCACGGATACGACGGTTTCCAAGGTGGTCGATATCATCCACACGTCCGATACCTTCTGCCAAGTTAAGGAAGTAGCTCATCTCTGCAAGGATATCCGCAGGAGTTACAACACGAACCTTGTCGTCTGGATTGGCATTTCCGATGATGGTTACAACACGGTCTGGATCCGTTGGAGCAACAACCTTGAATTTTTGAAGCACAACTGGTTCTGTCAAAACAGCTGCATCGTTTGGAATATAAACGATCTTGTTCAAGTCTCCATCCAAGTGACTCTCGATACTTTCAATCACGCTACGAGTCATAACGGTACCAGCTTCTACCAAGATTTCACCAGTTTCAGGATCTACCAATGGCTCAGCGATGGTTTGGTTGAGCAAGCGTGTTTTAACGTTGAGTTTTTTATTGATCTTGTAACGACCAACAGCTGCCAAATCGTAGCGGCGTGGGTCAAAGAAACGAGCTACAAGCAAGCTACGTGAGCTTTCAGCAGTCTTAGGCTCACCTGGACGAAGGCGTTCGTAGATTTCTTTCAAGGCTTCGTCTGTACGAGAGTCCATTGGATTCTTGTGGATATCTTTTTCAACAGTATTGCGAACCAATTCGCTGTCACCAAAGATATCAAAGATTTCATCATCACCAGAGAAACCAAGCGCACGAACCAAGGTCGTAAATGGAATCTTACGAGTACGGTCGATACGAGTATGAGCGATGTCTTTTGAGTCGCTTTCAAGTTCCAACCAAGCTCCACGGTTAGGGATAACAGTAGAACCGTAGCCTACTTTACCGTTCTTGTCTACTTTGTCGTTAAAGTAAACACCTGGTGAGCGGACCAACTGAGAAACGATAATACGTTCACCACCATTGATGATGAAAGTACCCATTTCGGTCATGATTGGGAAATCACCAAAGAAGACTTCTTGGGTCTTGATTTCGCCTGTTTCTTTATTAATCAAGCGGAAGGTTACAAAAATTGGTGCTGAGTAGCTAGCATCGTGGATACGAGCTTCTTCTAGCGTGTATTTTGGTTCCTTGATTTCATATCCAACAAATTCCAACTCCATTGTGTCTGTGAAGTTTGAAATTGGCAATACATCTTCAAATACTTCCTTAAGACCGTGATCTAGGAAATCTTTGAATGAATCCGTTTGAATTTCAATCAAATTTGGTAAGTCAAGAACTTCTTTGATTCTTGAAAAACTACGACGGGTACGATGTTTCCCGTATTGAACGTCATGTCCTGCCAAGATGATTCTCCTTTGTAAATAAATTCCAAGCCTTGTCAATCAGGCTTTTCTAATCGTCATATGGTTTTAAAAACCCCTATCACCGTGTCCCTTTGACGAATTTTCAGAATCTTTAAATCTTTGTTACAAGCACTCAAAAACCTGAAAAAAAGCACAAAAAGAGCAGCTAAATCTGACTTTTTCAGAAGATTTAACTGCTGTGAGCCTTGTCTGGACAATATTTCAGACAAAACCTACGACAAATGATTATTCACATTATACCTTATTTAGCTAGATTTTTCAAGGTTTTTTTACTATTTTTTAAACAATCTTTTCCTATATATTATTTTAAAATTTCAAGAGAATGAAGCATTATATTTTCTCTTAAAAGTTAGGAAAACGCTTGCACTAATGTTTACCTCGTGCTATACTGATAAGGAACAACTACACAAGGAGAATTGTGATGAAAAAGATCCCATCTCAAACTGAGAAAAAAATGATTTATGGTATCCGTTCCTTGAAGAACGGAACTGGTTCTGTCCTTATTGGTGCCAGCATTATCCTGCTTTCTGCTGCAATGCCAACTATTTCGGCTAACGAAAACCTGCCTCAAACTCAGGAAAATACCAGCGCTGTGACCAAGGCCCCTACTGAGACTGAAACGAGTCAAACTCAAACGGAAACGCCTATTTCTGAACAAAAGAATGCAAACGCTTCCCTTGATTCTAAAAAAGAAGCTCCAGCTATGGAAACTACTACAGCGCCAGAAACACCTAGAACAGAAGATGCTAGCACAAGCCAGGCTAACAGCAAGGGAGAAAAGGCTGATACTCCGACTTCAACGCCAAGTTCTGATCAAAAACCACAAGCTGACACATCTTCTGAAGAACCCATCGCAGACAACCACTTCCGCATCCATGTAAAAAAACTCCCTGAAGAAAACAAAGATTCTCAAGGTCTTTGGACTTGGGACGATGTTGAGAAGCCGTCTGAAAACTGGCCCAATGGAGCCAAGTCCTTCAAGGATGCCAAGCAAGATGACTACGGCTATTACCTAGATGTCAAACTCAAAAATGAGCAAGCCAAGAAAGTCAGTTTCCTTATCAACAATACCAAGGGGGATAACCTGACAGGGGACCGTTCTGTAGAGCGCCTCTCTCCAAAAATGAATGAGGCTTGGCTAGATGAAAACTACAAGGTATACAATTATCGACCTCAACCAGCAGGAACTGTCCGTGTCAACTACTACCGCACCGATGGCAACTATGACAAAAAATCTCTTTGGTATTGGGGCGATGTCAAAAAACCAAGCAGTGGAGAATGGCCTGACGGTACTGACTTTACAGCAACTGGAAAGTATGGCCGCTACATTGATATTCCACTCAATGAAGCGGCAAGAGAATTTGGATTTTTATTACTAGACGAAAGCAAGAAAGGTGATGATGTGAAAATCAGAAAAGAAGATTATAAATTCACTGATCTAAAAAATCACAGTCAGATTTTCCTCAAAGATGATGACGAAACCATCTACACCAACCCCTACTACGTTCACGATATCCGCATGACTGGTGCCCAACACGTGGCTAAATCTCGTATCGAAAGCAGTTTTTCTACCCTCGTTGGAGCTAAGAAAAACGATATCCTCAAACACTCCAGCATCACTGATTACCAAGGGAATAAAGTAGCTATCACAGACGTGGAAGTGGATGAGGCAGGTAAAAAAGTGACCTATATTGGCGACTTCTCTGACACTCAACACCCTTACACTGTCAGCTACAATTCAGACCGCTTTACCACACGTTCAAGCTGGCGCCTCAAGGATGAATCCTACAGTTACGATGGTCCACTCGGCGCAACTCTAAAAGAAGATGGCAAGCGTGTTGACCTCACCCTCTGGTCTCCAAGTGCTGATAAGGTTTCCGTTGTTGTCTATGACAAGAAAGACCCTGAAAAAGTAGTTGGAACTGTCGCCCTTGAAAAAGGAGAAAAAGGAACCTGGAAACAAACTCTGGATGCAAACTCTGGTCTCGGTATCAGCAACTACACTGGCTACTACTACCACTACCAAATCGAGCGCCAAGGTAAAACTGTCCTCGTTCTTGACCCTTATGCCAAATCATTAGCGGCTTGGAACAGTGACCTAGCAAAAACAGATGCCGCTCATAAGGTCGCTAAAGCTGCCTTTGTCGATCCAGCGAAGTTAGGTCCGCAAGACTTGACCTATGGAAAGATTCGTAACTTCAAATCACGTGAAGATGCCGTTATCTATGAAGCTCATGTACGTGACTTCACTTCGGATCCTGCCATCGCAAAAGACTTGACCAAGCCTTTTGGTACCTTTGAAGCCTTTATCGAAAAATTAGACTATCTCAAAGACTTGGGTGTGACTCATATCCAACTCCTTCCCGTCTTGTCCTACTACTTTGTCAATGAATTGAAAAACCATGAACGTTTGTCTGCCTACGCTTCAAGCAACAGTAATTACAACTGGGGATATGACCCTCAAAACTACTTCTCCTTGACTGGTATGTACTCAAGCGATCCTAAGGATCCAGAAAAACGTATTGCCGAATTCAAAAACCTCATCAACGAAATCCACAAACGTGGCATGGGGGCTATCTTGGATGTGGTCTACAACCATACTGCCAACGTTGATATTTTTGAGGATATTGAGCCAAACTACTATCACTTTATGGACGCAGACGGAACCCCACGTACTAGCTTCGGAGGCGGCCGTTTGGGAACTACCCACTACATGTCTAAACGTGTCTTGGTAGACTCTATCAAGTATTTGGTCGAAACCTACAAAGTAGATGGTTTCCGCTTTGATATGATGGGTGACCACGATGCGCCTTCTATCGAAGAAGCTTACAAGGCTGCACGCGCCCTCAATCCAAATCTTATCATGCTAGGTGAAGGCTGGAGAACCTATACTGGTGATGAAAATACGCCTGTACAACCTGCTGACCAGTCTTGGATGAAGAAAACTGATACTGTCGCTGTCTTTTCAGACGACATCCGTAACAACCTCAAGTCTGGTTATCCAAACGAAGGCCAACCTGCCTTTATCACAGGTGGCAAACGCGATATCAATACCATCTTTAAAAATCTGATTGCCCAACCAACTAACTTTGAGGCTGACAATCCTGGAGATGTTATCCAGTATATCGCAGCCCATGATAACTTGACCCTCTTTGACATCATTGCCCAGTCTATCAAAAAAGATCCAAGCAAGGCTGAGAACTATGCTGAAATCCATCGTCGTTTGCGACTTGGAAACCTCATGGTCTTGACCGCTCAAGGAACTCCCTTTATCCACTCTGGTCAGGAATATGGACGTACCAAACAATTCCTTGATCCAGCCTATAAGACTCCTGTTCCTGAAGATAAGGTTCCAAACAAGTCTCACTTGTTGCGCGACAAGGACGGCAAGCCATTTGTCTATCCTTACTTTATCCATGACTCTTACGACTCTAGTGATGCTGTCAACAAGTTTGATTGGACCAAAGCAACTGATGGCAAAGCTTATCCTGAAAATGTCAAGAGCCGTAACTATATGAAAGGATTGATCGCTCTTCGTCAATCTACAGACGCTTTCCGACTCAAGAGTCTGCAAGATATCAAGGAGCGCGTCCAACTCATTACTGTCCCAGGCCAAAATGGTGTTGAAAAAGAAGACGTGGTCATCGGCTACCAAATCACTGCTCCAAACGGCGATGTCTACGCAGTATTTGTCAATGCAGATGATAAGGCCCGTGAATTTACTCTAGGAACTGCCTTTGCTCACTTGAGAAAGGCTGAAGTCCTCGCAGATGAAAATCAAGCCGGACCAGTAGGAATCGCTAAACCTCAAGGTCTCGAATGGACTGAAAAAGGCTTGAAATTGAACGCCCTCACTGCTGTCGTTCTCCGCTTGTCTCAAGGCGGCGCCATCGTCGCTCCAGCTGTGGAAGAAAAACCAGAATTTGATCTTTCTAGCTTGGAAGTTGAACCAGAACAAGGTCAAGCTCAAAACCTAGCAGCCAATCCTGAAACTCAAGAAACTGCTGCAGAGGCTCACTCTCAGAACCTCCTTCCAAACACAGGAACTGAGAGCAAATCCCTTCTTGTCCTTGCTGGATTCAGTATCCTTGCCCTTCTCGGACTTGGATGGTTGATAAAAAACAAGAAAGAGAACTGATACTCAATGAAAATCAAAGAGTAAACTAGAAAGCTAGCCACAGGCTGCTCAAAGCACAGCTTTGAGGTTGTAGATAAGGCGAAGCTGACCTGGTTTAAAGAGATTTTCGAAGAGTATAAACTAGCCCTCCTATAGAAAAACACCCCATGGTCAGAAGAATCTTCTAGTCATGGGGTGTTGTTTTTATGATACACTTAGCTATCAAATCATATATTCTACACTATAGCTAGCGTCTGATAAGATACGAGCCAGGAACTGCTTGGTTCGTTCTTCTTGTGGACGACTAAAGAAATCGTGGGGATTGTTCTCCTCTACGATACGGCCTCCATCCATGAAAATAACGTGGTTGGCGACATCTCTAGCAAATCCCATCTCATGCGTGACGACCACCATGGTCACACCTTCTCCCGCCAACTGTTTCAGAACATCCAAAACATCTCCAACCAACTCAGGGTCTAGTGCTGATGTTGGTTCATCTAGCAAAATGACCTCGGGTTTGACGGCAATAGCACGCGCAATTCCTATTCGTTGTTGTTGCCCTCCAGATAGTTGTGAAGGGTAGTAGTCTTTGTAGGCCAGTAAACCAACTTTTTCCAAGGCAGATTCTGCACGTTTGAGCGCTTCTTCCTTGGGAACTTTACGAGCCACTATTAGGCCTTCTAGAATATTTTCCAGAGCAGTTTTGTTTGCAAAGAGATTGTAGTGTTGGAAAACAAAGGCTGTTTTTTGGCGAATTTCTAGAATGTCTTTCTTGCTTAATTTGGCTAAGTCATAAGTTTTTCCTGCCAAGGTCAAACGGCCACTGTCAGCTTTTTCTAAGTGGTTGAGACAACGGAGAAAGGTCGTTTTCCCCGAACCCGATGGGCCTAAAATAACAACGACATCCCCTTGGTTGACCTGAAGATTGACATCCTCCAAGACCTGCCTCTCTCCAAATGTTTTTGCGATATGTTCTACTTGTAACATCCTGTCCTCCTATACGAAACGCGCGCTAGATGCTTTTGCACTTTTTTCTTTTTTCACATAGCCTTTTTCCAGTAGGGAGAAGCCCCACTGAATCAAACCACAGATCAAAATATACTGCAAAAAGATTACAAAATAAGACTCAAAATACTGGTAACCGTAGGACGCCTCCACACGGGCAATAGCGGTGATATCCTTGATGGTCATAACAAAGACCAGGGAGGTCCCTTTGACGATATTGATCACCAGATTGGCCAAGTTAGGCAAGGCTGAGCGCAAGGCTTGAGGAAAAACAATCCTTAGATAGGCCTGGGTCGTAGTCAAGCCAATCGCATGCGCCGCCTCTAGTTGTCCCTTGTCCACTGTCAAGATAGCTGAACGCAAAATCTCCGACAAACTCCCAACTGTCATCAAACTATAAATGATAAAAGCATAATAGAGAGGATCAAGCTTGAAAATATCAAAGTCACTTCCTATGCTTTTGAGAAATTGATTCAGCAAACTTGGAAATAAACTATAAAAGAAGAGAATCAATAAAATCGGAGGAGTCGCTCGGATAAAGGCCAGATAGACCAGAGAAAAACTCCTCACACCTCGAACCTTGTAAATCTGCCCCAAGGCTAAAAATAGAGCCGGTAAAAAGCTTAAGACCATAGCCACAATCATGATAATCAAGGTGATTGGCACACCCTTCAAGGTCTCCAGAAAGGTCTTTACAATATAGTCTATATCCATTTCTTACCTCCCTTTTGTTTCCAAAGACTTCTCAAGCAAACGACTCAAGCTAGAAATAACCAAGGCAATCCCCCAGTAAAGAAGCGCAACTGCCGTATAGGTTTCCAGAGAGTAGTTCCCTAAATTGCGACTGATCAAGAGATTCCCCGCCCCCATAACATCAACGAAACCAATCGTATAAGCCAAGGCAGCATCCCGCATGAGATTGAGAATAGTGGTCGTTATATTGGGAAGAGCAACTTGAAAAGCTTGGGGAAAAATGATTCTCCAAAAAGTCTGACTTGGAGTCAAACCAATACTAAGTCCGGCCTCTGTCTGACCCTTTGGAATAGCTTGATAGGCTGCCTTGAAAACCTCGGCAACAATAGCCGCAAACAAGAGAATCATCGTCAGGAGAACAAAAATAGTTTTAGACCAGTTATTGATATCCAAACCAAGCCACCATTTCAGAAATTCTGGCAAGCCATAAAAGACTAGAAAAAGCAAGACAATCGGCGGTGTACAACGAAGGGTAAAGATATAGCCTTTGGAAATCGCTGCAAAACTCTTGTCTTCTCCTACTTGTGCCCAGGCCAAGAGACCTCCAAAAAGGGAACCAAGAAGAGTGGTAAAAAAGAGAATGGACAAGGTCATAGGAAGTGCCTGCCATAAGGTCGGTAAAAACTGAAAGACCTTGGAAAAATCATAAGAAACCATGCAAAACCCTTTCTAGTCTTGGAATTTCTGGTCTAGTCTTTGTCTACATAACTAAAGACATCTTCTTTGAAGTATTGCTGAGATAGCTTAGCAAGCGTGCCATCTTCTTTCAACTCTTTGATTGTTTTTTCGTATTCTTTAGCGAATTTCTCACCCTTTTCATCACGGTGAATCAAGGGATAAGTTGGAATGCCCTTGTATGGGAACCAGCTGAGTTTATCCGCATATTGGTGGTAAGGTCCATCTTCTGCAGTAACTGCTTTTTCAAAGGACAGTTTGATATCAAAGAAGGCGTCATAACGTCCTTCTAAGACCCAGGCATAGGCATCTGCCACTTTAAAGGATTCAGCTGCTGTTAGCTCAATCGGTGCATCCTGATGTTTTTCATTGTAGCTGGTGATGACATTCCATTGAGCATTCTGTGGAGAGATAGGAACCAATTTCCCTTTATTCTTAGCAAAGTCATCAATGGTTTTGTATTTCTGTTCATCTTCTTTTCTGACAGTAAATCCGATGATGCTCGCTCCGACTGGTTCAGATGGAATGACAAACTTTTTAGCTCGTTCATCTGTGTACCAAGCTCCCTTGGTTCCGATGTCATACTTACCTGATTCCAGACCAATCAAGAGGTCATCATCACTGGTACCCGTATATTCAAATTGATAATTTGCCAACTTCTCATCAACAGCCTTCAAAACAGCTACTTCATAACCATCCGATTCCCCTTTTTCATTGACAAAGTCATAAGGTACATAGTTTTGTGTATGGGCAACCTTCAAGGTTATGACTTCAGCAGACGAAGCCGTTTCTCCCTCCTTGGCTGGAGCGCCAGCTAAACTTCTCCCGATAATCGTTGCCCCAATTACTACAACAACTGCTACACCACCGATAATCCATGCTTTTTTACTCATCTTTTTCTCCTTTAATTTTCAAGCGCTTCTCTCACCCACTGGATACGTTCAACTGCGATATCACTTGGAATGGTACAATCTGCCCCAAGTACCAAGCCCTGTTCCCCAGCTTCTGCAACTAGTTTCTTTGCCTCAGCCTGAATGGCATCCTTGCCACCAGTATACAGTATGCCTGTCTTGCCATTTTCGAATCCTCCAAGAACCGTACGTCCCTTGAAAATCTCACGACCTTCCTTGAGAGTGATTCCTTCTGGTCCTACAGCCCAGTTAAAGACTTGGGCTGAATAGTCTGCAAAAAGGTGAATATCATTTCGCGCCCCCTCGTAGCCACAGATATGAAGAACAGTGACGCCACCAACAGCACTAGCCGCTTCCAGAACCGTTATCTCGCTAGGTGCAATGACGGCTTGATAATCTGCTGCCGACACTCGTTGATCTTGGATACTCTGCACGCTGAGGTAGATTCCGTCAGCACCAGCCTCTTCGATGACAGCTCGACTTAGACTCGCAATATCCTCTGCAATCACATCCAACACCTTCTTAAGGGCTTCAGGGTCTTCCACCAGAAAGTCCGCGATAAGGTCATCGCCGCCAGATACTTCCCCAAGCAGCCACTTGAGATAGGTCACAGGGGCAAAAATATTGTAAATCGCAACGATATCTTCTGTAAATTCTTGCTTGATTTTCTTAACCAAGTCCACCTGCTCTTTTATCCAAGCGTGGTCTGGTCCGAGTGGTTGAATGGTCGCCAATTCTTGAAGTGATTTGCCTTTAGCAATCGCTGGATTTGGATAAGCAAAGTAGCCATCACTCATTAACTTGATAAAGTCTGGCTGAACTTCTCGGATAAAGCGCTTATGGCCCTCGATATTCTTCTCGATAATAGCTGGATTTGAGAAACCGTGTAGCCATTCGTCTTCGGATGTGAAATGGTGCCAAAAGCCTACTGGCACACGATCAACTTTCTCACCTCTAAACGCTTTTAAAACCCATTCTCTTTTTTCTGACATTCTTATTCTCCATTTCTTACTTTTTCAACTAATAAACTGCTTGCGATATCATTCGAGCGTAGAAAGGGGAGACTGGACTTGGAAAAATCCTGAATTCCACGACATCTCTCTCCATTTTTGCAGTGCCCATTTTTTACGACGCTTATGGCAACCAAGGCCAGCAAACCGACAACTGCAATGAAGATGCCCCATCTTTTACTTTTCATAGCTCCTCCTTTTAGAGAACAGCTGCCTGCCGAATCCAGTCCAACCTCTCTAAGTCAAAGTCATCTGGAACAGTACAGTCAGCTCCCAGAAGAACGCCTTTACTACCAGCTTCAGCCAGCAACCGCCTTGTTTCATCTTGCAATTCCGCCTTGGAACCTTGATAAAGCAAGCTTTTCTTGCCATTTTCGAATCCACCTAAAACGGCCTTGCCTCGAAACAACTCCTGACCCTGTGTCAAACTAACATCCTCATGGTGGGTCGCCCAGTTGACCACTTGAGCTGGATAGTCCTTAAATATCGTCACATCATTGCTCGCACCTTCAAAACCACAGATATGAAGGATATTGGTCCCACCCACCTGATTAGCTGCCTCCAAAATCGCTATATTGCTCGGTTCGATATAGGTTTGGTAGAGTGCTGGTGTGATGCGCTCATCTTGAATTTCCTGGGTGCTGAGATAAATCCCATCAACTCCACCTTGCTGGATGATTTTCTGAGTTAAGGAAGCAATGTCTCCTGCAATCACATCTAGAATTGCTCTGAATTGCTCAGGATTTTCAAGCAATAGGTCAGCCACTTCCCTATCTCCTCGAGAAGTTTCTGTACGGAACCAGCGCTTGAGGTAGGAGATCGGTGAAAAGATATTGTAGAAAGAAGCAATCTCTTCGGTAAAAGTCTCTCGAATCGCTTGGACCACTTCCACCTGTTGCTGAATCCATGGGTGTTCCTCACCAATCGACTCAATAGAAGTCAGCTCCTGAATGCTTGAAACCTTAGGACTATAGACATTACTTGGATAAAGGAAAAAACCGTCGCTCATAATTTTGACAAAATCAGGACGAATCCTTTCCACATAGTTGCGATGCCCATCAACACTTTTTTGAAAGATACGTGGATTATTTAATCCCTGCCCCTTTTCTTCGAGCGTTACAAAATGAAACCAAAATCCCACAGGAACTCTTTCCACTTCATCGCCTCGAATCGCTCTAAAGACTAGATCTCTTTTACTTGCCATACCTTTCTCCTTCCATTTGGATTGAAACCATCTTACCACTCCTTTTCCCCTTTTCCCAATATATATTGACTATCAACTCGATTGGAAATTTTTATATCTATAAAGAAAAAAATCCCTAAAAAGCTTGATGTTACTAGCCTTTCAAAGATTCACTTTATTTTCATCTATTTTTCAAAAAGGAGTTGATATAGATTTTCTATCAAGCCGATTGAATTTTTTTATATCCATCTTCATTCCAAAATTAAGTACATAATTTTATCCTAATACCAAATTACTACTGAAAAATTTCTTTTCTCTCGATATTTCCTTGCACAAATCCCTTGAAAACGCTACAATATTAATAGACTATTATTAGGAGGATGGAATTATGAAAATATCCAAAGTTACCATTACAATTGCTTCTACACTTGCTTCCGTCATTTTACTGACTGGCTGTGGCACAAATTCGGCAAATTCACAGACAGCACAAAGTAGTACATCTGATAATCAGGTTACCATGACCTACGATCAGTTGCGTTCAAGAGAAAATACTATGTCAACTCTTTGGTATCAAAAAGCAGCTGAAACCAAGGCACTTTATCTACAAGGTTACAATGTCGCTACTGATCGTTTGAAAGAACTACTAAAAACACAGACAGATAAACCCTACTCTATCGTTTTGGACTTGGACGAAACTGTATTAGACAATAGCCCTTATCAAGCGCAAAATGTCAAAGATGGAACAGCATTTACCCCAGAAAACTGGGATGTCTGGGTAAAAAAAGCCGCAGCCAAGGCTGTACCAGGTGCTAAAGACTTTCTCCAATTTGCAGACCAAAACGGTGTCCAAATTTACTATGTATCTGACCGCACGATAGATCAGGTAGATGATACGATCAAAAACCTAGAAAACGAAGGAATTCCTGTACAAAGCCGCGATCATCTCATGTTCTTAGAAAAAGGCGTCAAATCTAAAGAAGGTCGTAGACAAGCAGTCCAAGAAAAAACCAACTTAGTCATGCTACTAGGAGACAATCTTGTGGACTTTGCAGAGTTTTCAAAGACCTCTGAAACTGAGCGCAACCAAAAATTAGAGGAATTACAAAAAGAGTTTGGTGAGAAATTCATCATTTTCCCTAACCCAATGTACGGATCATGGGAAAGCACTGTCTACAATGGTAATAAATTGGATGCCAAGGGTCAAACTGAAGAGCGCCAAAAAAACTTACAAGGTTTTGATAAATAAAATAAGGGAGCTACATACCAGTTTACACCAACCACAAGATATCGTATTTGCGAGAATAGCGAAAAAAGACGACTTCCAAGCGGAAATCGTCTTTTTTACTATTTTATCTTGTACTTGGTATAAACTAGTATATATTCCACTAGATAGTATGCTCTATCGCTTGTACCACTTCCACCTGTTGCTGAATCCATGGGTGTTCCTCACCAATCGACTCAACTGAAATTTTTTTATAACTCCTCTTTCATAGCAAAGTAAGCACGTATTTTCGGCGCCACTTGTGTGCTGAAGAGTTCAATAGCTCTCAAAACTTGATCATGTGGCATAGAACCAAGCGGTAGATGGAGCATGAAACGGTCCAAGTCTAAATCCTCAATCATGCGAATCAATTTTTCTGCTACCTGATCTGGATTTCCTACAAACATGGCTCCATTTGGCCCAACTTGCTCCAAATATTGCTCATAGGTCAACTCCTGCCAGTGTGGACGGTCCTTGGAAATCGCATCCACCACTTGCTTGGTCGGATGGAAATAATCTTTCACCGCCTGCTCGCCATCTTCCGCAATCCACCCCCAAGAATGAGCGCCCACTTTCAGGTCTTTATCCGCATAACCGGCTTCCCTACCAATCTCACGATAAGCTTGAATCAACTTTTTAAAATAACACGGATTGCCACCGATAATGGCATAGACAATCGGAAACCCCGCCTGAGCAATCTTCACTGTTGATTCGACATGACCACCTGTCGCCACCCACAATGGCAATTTGTCCTGAACTGGACGGGGATAGACTTCTTTTCCAGCAATGCTTTGGGTCAATTGACCTTGCCAGTCTATCTTGGTCTTTTCATTGACTAACTGGAGCAAGTCTAATTTCTCATCAAAAAGGGCTTCGTAGTCTTTCAAGTCATAGCCAAACAGTGGGAAGGACTCGGTGAATGAACCACGCCCAGCCATGATCTCTGCACGTCCATTTGACAAGGCATCGATGGTAGCATATTGTTGGAACAAGCGAATCGGATCCATACTCGAGAGAATGCTGACCGCACTAGTCAAACGAATCTTCTTGGTATTGACTGCCCCAGCTGCAAGAACAATCTCTGGCGCCGATACCGCAAAGTCCTCCCGATGATGCTCCCCAATCCCGTACACATCCAAACCAACCTTATCAGCTAGCTCTATCTCTGCCACCAACTGACGAATACGTTCATCATGACTGTAAATCTGTCCAGTCGCTTCTAGAGCTGTTGTTTCACCAAATGTTGAAATTCCTAATTCTACCATCCTGTTTCCTCGCTATCTCTTTTAGTTTTAGGGTATTTTATCACTAATTAGTTTTATTTTCAATAAATTTGCTCATTAGAAAAAGCCTAGATGAACTAGACTTTCTTGGTTTATTCTACTGTTACTGACTTAGCAAGGTTACGTGGTTTGTCCACATCGAGTCCACGGTGGAGGGTTGCAAAGTAAGCGACCAATTGCGTTGGTACGACCATTGAGATTGGTGAGAGGTAAGGGTGGACAGTCGTAAGAACGATATCATCTGTCTCTTTGGCAACATTTTCTTCTGCGATTGTAAGTACCTTAGCACCACGGGCTGCGACCTCCTGGATATTTCCACGAGTGTGGTTAGCAAGGACTGGATCTGACAAGAGGGCCAAGACAGGTGTCCCCTCTTCAATCAAGGCAATGGTTCCGTGCTTGAGTTCTCCTGCCGCAAAGCCTTCACATTGGATGTAAGAAATCTCTTTGAGTTTGAGACTGGCTTCCATGGCTACATAGTAGTCTTGACCACGTCCAATGTAAAAAGCGTTGCGAGTTGTTTCAAGAAGCTCTCGAACCTTGGCATCAATGTTTTCTTTCTCAGAAAGAGTTGATTCGATAGACTGAGCTACGATTGACAACTCATGAACCAGGTCAAAGGCTTGCGCTTTGGCATTGCCGTTTGCTTCTCCAACTGCTTTTGCAAGGAAGGCAAGGGCTGCGATTTGTGCCGTATAGGCCTTTGTTGCTCAAAACAGTGTTTTGAGGTTGTGGATAGAACTGACGAAGTCAGTAACCATACTTACAGCAAGGTGAAGCTGACGTGGTTTGAAGAGATTTTCGAAAAAGATTAAATATACTCTACAATTTGATCAATCAATTCTTGGTCTTCTAAACCTGTAACTTGTATAACAACATCTTTGACTGATTGTTTAGCCAGCAATTCACCTAATCGAACACTTTCTTCATCATTTACATCTCGATAGTCAAAGACATAGCCAACTGTTTTAAGTAGGTTTTCATATGACAAACCGAGTTCTTTCAATTCACGTATCGGCCGGATGAATCGCTCATTATAGCCTAATTTTCGGATTGGAGTACGAGCTACTCGACTAACCTCATCCACTATGAAAGGATTTTCAAACCGTTCTATAATGACTTTGTGATAATTCTCCAATTCTTTTTTATCAAAGTTCCATTTGGCAATCAAGAGACTCCGAATTTCAGCTAAAACGGATTCAATCTGAGACTTGATAGCAGGATTCTGAAGAGCTTCCAAAATTGTCTTGGCACCATAATGTGCACCAATGTAAGCTGAAGTTGCATGTCCAGAATTGACTGAAAAAAGTTTTCGCTCAATAAAAGGTTCTAAATCTTCTTCATAATGCACATCTTCTAGACGTAAATCTGGATTTTTAAGACGCTTAGTTTCCACAACCCATTCATTAAAGGGCTCGACCACAACAAAAAGAGGATCTTCGTGACTTTGTGCTGGAACAATCCTGTCTACTGCAGCATTTGGAAAACCTATGCAGTTCTCAGCAAATGTCAAACCTTCCGGACTTAAATGTTTCTTGACTTCTTGATAAAGAAATTGAGAACCACCAATCATATTTTCACAAGCCATAACATCCAATGCTTGCGTATTTCCTGCAGCCCGTCGAGCTTCTATTCCCTTAGCTAGAAGTTCAGCGATAAAAGGGAGTATATTAGGTCCGATTGCAGTAGTAACGATATTCGCCTTTTGAATCGCTTCAATAACTTGCTCAGGATGTTCCTTACTATTAATGCCAGCCACATTAGCTATCTCTATGCGGGGCTGTCCTTCCTGTGCAATTTCAATTTCATACTTGCTCTTTTCATTTAGAGCATGAATTATCTGATTATTGACATCCACAAAGTCAATATGAAAACCATTTTTGAATAGAATTTCGCCTATAAAACCTCGACCGATATTGCCGGCACCAAAATGAACAGCATGTTTCATTGAATTTCTCCTTTTCTTGTTTGAGTGACATATATACTAGATGACAAATGAAGAAATTCAATTATTCAACAGCATCAAGTAAGCGCAATACTTGCTCTTCTGACTGAGCATCTGCTAGTTTAAGAACATTATCTACATCTGCACAGAAGATAGAAATTTTCTGAATAATTTCTAAGTGTTCATTACCAATACCAGCAATACCAAAAAGAACCGTTGCCACTTGAGTGTTAGATTCATTCCCAAAATCAACCCCTCTTGGGACTTGAACGACTGTAATACCAGACTTGAGGACATCCTTTTTCGCTGCATCTGTTCCATGCGGTATGGCGATAAAGTTACCCATATAAACAGATAGCTCTTTATCACGCTCAATCATGGCTTCAATATAGTTTTCATTAACATATCCACCCTCATAAAGAACTTGCCCACAATAACGGATAGCTTCCTCCTTGTTAGAAAATTGTTTATCAAGCTTAATCAAATGTTTTTCAAGTTTCATATTAGTTCTCCAATTTCTTAATTTTTTCGTTAAAAATAGTATTTAGCATCTGATAAATAATGGATTGATTTCCCGTCTTGTAAATCTCTGTATAAAGATGATTTTCAATAATCGACTGACTGATAGCTGTCATTAAATCTCTCACTTCCTCGCTAGCCTCTTTAGACATTAGCATTAACAGACACCTTTTGACCTCTTCTTTCTCTCGTTTCATTGACAATGCAGAGATAGGTAGTTTGAGTTCAAACATAGTAAAACTATTTGTTGTTACTTTGCTAGACTGACTATGTAAAAGCACCAGACCAGTATTAGGAATAGCCATAGGACTATTCTGGAAGTGAGATAGCAGTTTTCTTGTTAGGTAATTTCTGTCACTTACATTCTTCTGATATTGGATAATTTGTTCTACTGTATGCTCAAATGATTGATTATTCTCCAGTTGAACCAATTCAAATTGACTCAAAAGTTGACTGCTAGATATCAAATAATCTTGCAAGTCATAACTTTTCTCTGGGGCGATAGCATCACGCGCGACAATTGTACGATGTGCCTGTACATACTGAAGCCGTTCCTGCAATTCAAGCAATTCCTTGACGGTTGGAAAACTAGAAATTACATCGATTTCCTGATTAGGCAGCGGCTTGGTAGATAAAATATAATCATACTGACTGAGATCAATACTGTGGTAATCTACTAGAGACTGAATATCTATACACTCTACAAAAGGAGCAACACTCTTAATTTTACTGACTAACAAATCTCTAGTGACCCGACGTTCGTCCGTTAAAAGCAAAATACGGACTGGATAAATCTCTGGACTACGGCCTAAGCTAGAGATAAAATGCAGGGCAATCATGCCATACTCATACTCTGTATGAAGATATTTCGGAAAAATATCATTCACCAAAAGACTAATGACTGTATAAAGAAATTTATTCCTTTCAACTAAAAGCTGGACAGATTCTGGCAAATTTTCACCCTGAAAAAGGATTGGGACGCCTAAACTGAGTCGAATATGATGGAAAAGAAAATTAAATAAAACCTTGTCCTTAAAAAAGTCAATCTTGGTGTACATAGAAACCGTATCAATCAGATTTGAAATATTGTAGAAAAATTCACCATCAAATTTCTCCGTAAAGAGCGGATTTTCCTGACGTTTAATGATTAATTCATCCAAGATGCTAGCAAAATAGATAATTTCCTGAATACTATAAAATTGCTCAGTCTGCTTAGAGTAAGCTTGAAAAATTTTTTGAGAAATTTCCAAAGCTTGCTTACTAGTATTAGGCAAATTTTCAATGTTTTGTTCCTGACCTATAAGAGATAACAAGATCGCAAAAAACATCTTCATCCTAGCATCCATATCTGGAAAACCTGACAGTTGCTTATTAACAATCTGACTGGCCAGCCTAGTTCTATCTGCTTCTATAATATTAAAGCTCCCAAAATTACCGGTTGAAAAATCTGCTACTGAGATACAGTTTGTAAGTAAAATAGCCAAAAATCTTCTCTTACTAACTGAATCACCAGAAATGCGATACCCCTTTTGCCGTTCAATTTTCAGATCAAAGTCTAAAAGACGCTTATCAATATCTGAAATATCCTGAATAATAGTTACATTACTGACTTTCATGCACTCTTGCAAGGCTTCATTGGTGACAAAACCATTCTCAGTTAGAAGGCGATAAGTAATCAACTCTTGTCTTTCTTGGGGACTATACTCAACTAACACTTCAAGTTCTGTCGGTAGATCGTCCAGTTCGCCAGTCAAAATATAGTATTTCCCACGCTTCGCTATTTCAATCCCATATTGCTCTATGCTATCTGTCAAATCTGATAAAGTCCGATAAATTGTTCTAGATGAGACCTGTAAGATTTCAGTCATGTCTTGCATTGAAAGCTTCCCTACATGTAGGAAAGCCTTCAATAATTGTTCTTCTCGTTTGGTTAATAGCATTCTAATTTAGAAACCTCTAGTTAAATTTATACATTCTAGCAACCATTTTATCATATTCTGGTGTTGTTACTAAACTATCCACAATAAGAAATTGAGAATTCGGTGCTGCTTGCTGCACTTCTGCCTGTAAAGCAATAGTTGTTACAATCATTATGTTTTTAGAATTAAATTCACCTAATTCTGAAATTTTGGCAGTAGAAACTGGAATACGAATATTCTTGTTTCTAAAGATAGCCCGAATCGTTTCACAGCCCATAGTTGCAGATCCTTGTGCTTTACCATAAGCAACTACTACAGCATCAATATGGTTAAGGTCAATTTCCTGACCATCTACTGGTGCTGAAGTTGGTATATCTCCTTCAATTTCTGCTATTGGAGCAGCTCCTGTTAATGAAGCTACAATTTCATCATAACGAGGGGACGCTAAGAAATTATCGACAGAAACATGAATAGCACTTGGACTCTTGCCTTTAGCTCTTGGTGTCAGTTCTTCCTGAGTAACAATCAATGTTTTTGGTATATCAACCAAATTTGAGATAGCCTGATTAGATACTGGAATTCCAAGACCTGCTTTTTTAACCTTATCACGAAGAATACTTGCTCCCATCGCAGAACTCCCCATGCCAGCATCACAGGCAAAAATAATTTTCTCTACTGAATCTCTTGAAATGTTTGTATCTACAGCAACTGGAACTACTTGCCCCTTAGATTTAGCCTTAGCGGCTTGAGTAGCAGCTTGAGCAGCTTCTAACGAATCATCAGTCGACTTATCTGCACGTAGGATAAGAGCTGCTACAAGGAAGGAGACAATTGCTCCCACTAATACCCCAAGCAGGACATTAAGATGAGGCCACACACCTTTTGGAGCCATAGCCATAATCGCAATGATAGATCCTGGAGAAGCTGGAGATTTAAGACCAGCATCTAAAAATTGGAATGTAAAGGTACCTGACACACCTCCAGCAATCGCAGCTAGGAAAAGAGCTGGCTTCATCATAACATAAGGGAAGTATATTTCATGGATACCACCGAAGAAATGGATAACCATTGCTCCCCAAGAAGAAGATTTCGCAGAACCTTTACCAAACAAGGCGTAAGCCAAGAGGATACCTAGACCTGGTCCAGGATTAGCCTCTAAGAGGAAGAGAACAGATTTACCAGCTTGAGATACTTGCTCAGCTCCCAGAGGTGTAAAGATTCCATGATTAAGAGCATTATTAAGGAAAAGTACCTTTGCTGGTTCGATAATAATGTTTGCCAAAGGTAGGAGTTTAGCATTGACAATAGCCTCAACACCATTTCCAACAGCTCCAGTAAGAGTCGATACGACTGGACCGATTGCGTAAAAAGCCAAAAGCAATAATGCAAAACCAACTAGACCAGCTGAGAAGTTATTAACTAACATTTCAAAGCCGGGACGAATTTTTTCCTGGAACTTCTCATCAAATTTCTTGATAGTCCATCCTCCCAGTGGTCCCATTACCATAGCTCCGATAAACATTGGAACACTAGAACCTGTAATTGCACCAACAGTAGCAATAGCCCCTACGACGGCACCACGTTGTCCATAAATTACATAACCACCTGTATAACCAATTAGAGTCGGCAGTAGATAAGTCAACATAGGACCAACAATGGCAGCCAATTGTTCATTTGGTAGATAGCCATCAGGAATGAAGAGGGCAGTTAACACTCCCCAAGCAATAAAAGCTCCAATATTGGGCATAACCATGTTTGAAAGTGATGTTCCCAGTTTTTGAACTCTAACTTTCAAAGATACTTTTTCTTCCATTAGGATTTTCCTCCTTTTCTTTAAATCTAGTATATACAAAAATGAAAACGCTTAAAACTAAAGCTTTGTCACAGATTTTGTGCCAAAAAAATCAACTTTTGTTACAAAATTCTTTTTTTATACCATATTACAAAACAAAATGTACCGAAAACCGCATCAAAAATTCAAATTATGAGTTATTAAAAATAGGCTGTAAAATCTAAGAGATAACCCTCCCAGTCTTACGCCTATTGTTCATCTATTTATTATTCAACTGTAACAGCCTTAGCCAAATTACGTGGTTTATCTACATCCAGTCCACGGTGAAGTGAAGCATAGTAAGCAATCAATTGAGTAGGAATAACCATAGAAATACTAGATAGATATGGATGAACTTTATTAATAATAATGTCATCACCTTCTTTTTCTATTCCTTCTTCCACAATAGTTAGAGCATTAGCTCCACGAGCTACTACTTCAGAAATATTACCACGAGTATGAGAAGCGACGGTTGGATTGTCAGAAATTAAGGCAATAACAGGTGTACCATCCTCAATTAAAGATATAGTTCCATGTTTAAGTTCTCCTGCCGCAAAACCTTCACACTGAATATAAGAAATTTCCTTAAGTTTTAGGCTAGCCTCCATAACTACATAGTAGTCCTGACCACGTCCAATGTAGAAAGCATTACGAGTTGTTTCTAAGAGTCCTCTAACCTTTTCTTCAATCAATTCTTTCTCTGAAAGTGTAGACTCAATAGACTGAGCTACAATTGAAAGTTCACGCACTAAATCAAACTTTTTAGCTTTTTCATTCCCATTAGCTTCACCAACTGCCTTAGCAAGAAATGCTAATGTCGCCACTTGTCCTGTATAAGCCTTAGTTGAAGCTACAGCAATTTCTGGACCAGCATGCAATAACATAGTATAAGTTGCTTCACGAGATAGTGTAGAGCCTGCAACATTAGTTACAGTTAAACTTGGAATTCCCATTTCATTAGCTTTTACTAAAACTTGACGACTATCAGCAGTTTCACCTGACTGACTAAGCAAAATAAACATTGGTTTTTTGCTCAGTAGCGGCATAGCATAACCCCATTCAGATGCAATACCCAATTCCACAGGCGTATCAGTTAATTCTTCTAGCATCATTTTAGAAGCATAACCTGCATTATAAGAAGTTCCAGCTGCAATGATATAAATTCGATCTGCCTCCTGAACCGCTTTAACAATCTCAGGATCCACAACCATCTGTTGATTCTCATCAGAGTATGTGTTGATTAGCTTACGCATCACAGTTGGCTGTTCATCGATTTCTTTGAGCATATAGTATGGATAAGTCCCCTTACCGATATCGGACAGATCTAGCTCAGCAGTGTAGCTTTCACGCTCCAGAGTATGCCCGTCATAATCCTGCACTTCCACACTGTCTTTACGGACAATAACCAGCTCTTGGTCATGAATTTCCATAAACTGACTTGTCTCGCGAATCATGGCCATAGCATCCGAGCAGACCATATTGTAGCCTTCACCAAGCCCGACTAGTAGTGGAGATTTATTTTTAGCAACATAGATAACATCTGCATCTTCTGAATCCACCAAAGCAAAGGCATAAGAACCACGGATGATATGAAGGGCTTTTTTGAAGGCTTCAAGAACTGACAAACCATCTTCTTCAACAAATTTCCCAATCAAGTGAACAGCGATTTCCGTATCTGTTTGCCCCTTAAAGTGGTGACCTGCAAGGTATTCTTCCTTGATTTCAAGGTAGTTTTCAATCACTCCATTGTGCACCAAGACAAAACGTCCAGTCTCAGAGCGATGTGGGTGAGCATTGTCTTCCGTTGGTTTCCCATGAGTCGCCCAACGCGTATGACCGATACCAGTTATTCCCTCAACACCAGTAGTTTTAGCAGACAATTCTGCGATACGACCAACAGCCTTGACTAGATGATTTTCAGCACCACCTAGGACAAAAATCCCCGCAGAATCATAACCACGGTATTCGAGCTTTTCAAGCCCTTGAATCAAAATATCAGTTGCATTTGTGCTTCCAACAACACCAACAATTCCACACATAGTATATACGACACAGACTAGCTGTGCTTTCTCCTTAAATTGGTATAGTCTGATTTTCCATTTACAGAATCAGTAAAGACAGTATATACTTGTTTTTCTCACTTGTCAAGAATAAAAATTGGTATAGTTTTTCTATCTAGTATTTTATCAATATTTCACTTGATACCTGACAAGTCGGCATCAATTACTTATAATAAGGGGAGGAGGTATTTGCCATGTGGTTTTTCTTCGCACTTTTATCAGCTATCTTTGCAGCCTTAACGTCAATTTTAGCCAAGATTGGGATTGAAGGAGTTCCATCCAATCTAGCAACCGCTATTCGGACAGTCGTCGTCATTCTTATGGCCTGGGCCATGGTTTTCTTGACCAATAGTCAGACCGAAATTGTCAACATCAGTAAAAAAAGTTGGCTCTTTCTCATCTTATCTGGTTTGGCCACTGGCGCCTCCTGGCTCTGCTACTACAAGGCCCTACAGATGGGCAATGCGACTGAGGTATCTGCTGTCGATAAATTCAGTCTCGTCATTACCCTCGTTCTAGCCGTTTTCTTCCTACAGGATGTCCTGACGTTTAAAACAATCATTGGCTGTATCCTGATTACGATCGGGACCTTAGTGATGATATTGTAATAAAAAGTGAGATGAACACCATCTCACTCTTTTTATTCTTAAAATCCATTATGGTCGCTGAGTTCTTTGAACCAGTGGCCTGATTTCTTCAGGCGACGTTCCTGCGTTTCCAAGTCAAGCTCAACCAGACCGTAGCGATTTTTATAGCTGTTGAGCCATGACCAGCAGTCGATAAAGGTCCAGATTAAGTAACCCTTACAATTGGCTCCGTCTTCAATGGCACGGTGAAGTTCACGCAGATGACCTTTGACAAAGTCGATACGATAGTCGTCTTGAATCATGCCATTCTCACGGAATTTATCTTCACCCTCAACACCCATGCCGTTTTCGGTCAACATCCACTCGATATTGCCATAATTTTCCTTGATGTTTTGAGCGATGTCATAAATCCCCTGCTCGTAGATTTCCCAACCGCGGTGAGGATTGATTTTACGGCCCGGCATGATATAAGGCTCATAGAAATGTTCTGGCAAGAGGGGACTGTCTGGATGTTTAGCAAAACGCGGCGCCATAACACGCAAAGGTTGGTAGTAGTTGACTCCAAGGAAATCAACTATGTTCTCACGAATGAGTTCTAACTCTTCAACAGTGTACTCTGGCAGCAAATCATGCTCAGCTAAAATTTCCACTAATTCTTCTGGATAAGCTCCTAAAACAGATGGATCTAGGAAAGATTGAGCTTGGAAGAGATCGGCAATGCGAGCAGCCTTGACATCCGCGGGATGCTGGCTACGTGGGTAGGCTGGTGTCAAATTAAGGACAATCCCAATCTTGGAATCAGGCAAAATCTCATGACAGGCCTTGACCGCTCGACTGCTAGCTAATTGTGTGTGATAGGCTACTTTAACCGCTGCTTCTGCATCCACCTTATGTGGATAATGGGCATCGTAAAAATAGCCAAACTCTACCGGAACGATGGGCTCATTAAAAGTAATCCATTGGTCCACCAAGTCACCGTAAGTCTCAAAACAAAAACGAGCATAGTCTTCATAAGCCTTGACAGTTGCCTTATTTTCCCAGCCATCGCCGTCTTCTTGGAGGGCAAATGGCAGGTCGAAGTGATAGAGATTGACTAAGAGGCGAATCCCTTTGGCCTTAATGGCTTCAAAAACCTGACGGTAGAAAGTCACCCCTTGCGGATTGACCTCTCCACGCCCCTGTGGGAAAATACGAGACCACTGGATAGAAGTTCGGAAGGCTGTATGCCCAGTCTCTACCAAAAGCTCAATGTCCTTTTCCCAGTTTTCATAAAAAGTCGATGTTTTATCAGGTCCAATTCCATTGTAGTAGCGATTGGGTTCCACCTGATACCAATAATCCCAGAGATTATCTCCTTTACCGTCACCATGTACACGACCTTCTGTCTGTGGTCCAGAAGTAGAGGAACCCCAGACAAAATCCTTTGGAAATTTTAACATTATTATACCTCTTAACTTGATGATGTATTCTTCACACTCATTATATAGAAAAAACAAGGTAAAAACTAGTTACATTTTTGCCTTGTTTTTCTTCTGATTAAAGTTTTTATTTCTTGCTTAGAATTTCAAGGGTTTCGAGCAAGTTGTCTGCGTGAACTTCGATGGTGTCACCAGTTGCCTTGATTTTAACTTCTACAATACCATCAGTTGCTTTCTTCCCAACAGTGATACGGATTGGCAAACCAATCAAGTCACTATCGCTAAACTTCACTCCGACACGTTCGTTACGGTCGTCTGTCAAGACTTCGTAACCAGCTCCCATCAAGCTTGCTTCAAGTTTATCTGTCAAGGCTTGCGCTTCTTCATCTTTGACATTGACAGTAATCAAGTGCACATCAAATGGTGCTAATTCTTTAGGGAAGTTAACTCCCCAAGCATAACGGTATTCGCCTTTTGGCGTTTTATTGACAAAGAGGCGAGCGTGTTGCTCCATAACGGCTGAAAGGAGACGGCTAACACCGATACCGTAACATCCCATGATGATTGGCACAGCACGGCCATTTTCGTCCAAAACATCTGCACCCATGCTTGCTGAGTAGCGAGTTCCGAGTTTGAAAATATGACCGATTTCAATACCACGCGCGAAGTTAAGAACGCCTTGTCCGTCTGGTGAAATTTCACCCTCACGAACTTCGCGGATATCTACATATTCTGCAGTAAAGTCACGACCTGGATTCACACCCGTCAAGTGGTAGCCATCTTCGTTAGCCCCCACAACAGCATTACGAACATCTTGTACCTTACGGTCTGCAATGATTTTCACATTTTCTGGCAAACCAACTGGACCAAGCGAACCAAAGCCAGCTGAGATAACATTTGCTACTTCTTCCTCGCTCGCAACATCAAAGAAATCTGCACCCAAGTGGTTTTTCAACTTGACTTCATTGAGTTGGTCATTTCCAACTAGAAGGGCTGCAACAAGCTCACCATCTGCCATGTAGAAGAGGGTTTTGATTGTTTGTTCTTCTGGGACATTTAGGAAGGCTGCGACTTCGTCAATAGATTTAACACCTGGTGTTTCCACGCGAGTTACTTCTTCTTCCGCAACTACACGGTTGCTTGGTTTGTACTCGTTTGTTGCCATTTCTAAGTTAGCTGCATAGCTAGACTCACTTGAGTAGGCGATGGTGTCTTCACCAGAAACCATCCATTTGAGCAATTCTGCCTTGATTTCTTCTTGCACTACCGCAGGAATTTCGTCAAATGAGGCAACTGACTTGTCTAAGACAACCCAGCGGTCGAGGTCTGTACGGGCTGGTGTGATGGCCATAAATTCTTGGCTATCCTTACCACCCATGGCACCACCGTCACCGATGATAGCCTTGAAATCCAAACCACTACGAGTGAAAATTCGTTCATAGGCCGCCTTGTACTCGTCATAAGTCACATCCAAACTATCATAATTAGCATGGAAACTATATCCATCTTTCATGATAAATTCACGCGTACGGAGAAGGCCGTTACGTGGACGTTTTTCATCACGGTATTTCGGTTGGATTTGGTAAAGGTTGAGTGGCAATTGCTTGTAAGACTTGACAGAGTCACGAACAATAGCTGTAAAAGTTTCTTCGTGTGTCGGACCTAGGATAAAGTCTGACTTTTCACGATTTTTCAGTTTATAAAGGTCTTCACCATAGGTTTCATAACGGCCTGATTCGCGCCAGAGATCGGCACTGAGAAGGGCAGGAGCCAACATCTCAACAGCACCAATCTTATCAAACTCTTGGCGCATGATATTCTTAGCCTTTTCAATCACACGGTTAGCAAGTGGCAGGTAAGAATAAACACCAGCAGAAACTTGACGAACATAACCAGCACGCAACATAAGGGCGTGGCTGATAACTTGAGCATCGCTTGGCATTTCGCGAAGCGTAGGGATTAGCATTTTACTTTGTTTCATAATATTCCTCGATTATCTAAAAGAAGAGTCGCATAATGTCATTCCAGGTCACAGCTAGCATCAAGACAACCATGATAACTACACCAGCCATGGTGACATAGGTTTCAATTTCTTGTTTAAGGGGTTTCCGGCGGATAGCCTCTAGGATATTGAGCACAATCTTTCCACCATCCAAAGCCGGGATCGGAATCAAATTAAAAATCCCGATATTGATGGAAATCACGGCTAGGAAATAGAGGACATTCTCAATTCCATTTTTAGCAGCATCGCTACTTGCCTTAAAAATGGCAACGGGACCACCGAGTTTGTTCAAATCTGGATGGAAAATCAAGTTTTTCAGAGCCGAAAGGATACGAAGTCCTGAGTCAGCTGCAGTTGTAAATCCACCAACAAACATGGATAGAAAGTCTGACTTGACCCCTGGTTGAACCCCGAGAATGTAACGTCCTTGATTTTCTTCTGGAGTCACAGTGACTTGTTTTTCGCTACCATTTTCAGAAATGGTCACATCCAAGGTCGGGGCGGTCTTGTCCTTGGTATCTGCTTCCACAGCCTGGGTCAAGTCTTGCCAATTCTTAACCTCATGCGAGCCGACCTTGGTGATTTGAGCTGTCTCAGCTACGCCCACCTTAGCCAAAGCGCCCTCTGGCATGACGTGAAAGAGATTGGTCTGAGTATCTCTAACACCGCCCTGCAAAAAGATCAAGATCCAAAAAACAACAACACCTAAGATAAAGTTATTCATAGGACCTGCAAAGTTGGTGATGAGCTTGCCCCAGATAGAAGCATTTTGATACTGTACATCCAAAGGAGCGATGCGCACTTCGGTTCCGTCTTCTTCAACAACCGTTGCATCGTGATCTACTGCAAAAATCTTTTCTTCTTCCAAGACCAACCCCTTGATAAAGAGCTTGTCTTCAAAGTCAAACTGGGTTACCTGCATAGGAAGAGCCGTTTGATCCAGTTTCTTCCCTGAGAGGTTGATCCGTTTGACCTTACCATCATCAGCAAGTGTTAAACTGACTGGAGTTCCTGTCTTGATTTCTGTCGCATCATCACCCCAGCCTGCCATACGAACATAGCCTCCTAGAGGAAGGATTCGAATGGTATAAGCAGTGCCATCCTTACCGATATGGGAAAAAATCTTGGGCCCCATACCAATGGCAAATTCACGAACTAGAATGCCTGATTTCTTGGCAAAATAAAAATGTCCAAACTCATGCACCACCACAATAATCCCAAAAACGAGGATAAAGGTTAGCAATCCAATCATTCAATATTCCTTTCTTTAAAACAGGCCAAATAAGTGCATCATTGGAAACACAATCAGCATGCTGTCAAAGCGATCCAACACACCGCCATGTCCAGGGATAAATTTTCCAGAATCCTTGACACCGAAATGGCGTTTCATGGCACTCTCAATCAAGTCACCAAACTGACCTGCCACACTGAAGAAGGCTGCAAAGAGACTCATTCTATAAATCCCATAAGGAAGAGCAACTGTGCTGTCGACTAGCATGAAGATTACCGTTATCAGTACCGCACCTAGAATGCCCCCGACAAAGCCCTCAATACTCTTATTAGGAGAAACTCTTGGTGCCAACTTATGTTTACCAAAATTCATCCCTGTCAGGTAGGCTGCGCTATCTGTCGCCCAAACGATAAAAAGAGCCAACAGTACCTTGTCAAAACCTGCCACCCGAGCATCTAGTAAGGCATTAAAGCCAAAACCAACATAAAAGCTCACAGCAATTGGAAAAGCGGCATCTTCAATCGTATAGTTTTTACTGAAAACGGTCGTCCCTAGCATTATGGTAATCAAAACACTGTAGGCAACTACATTCCCATCAACAGGCAAAAATGTTAGGTAATTTTCTAAAGGAACTGTGAGAGCGAAGGTCGCAAAAAGAGTCAAAGCACCCTCAATGGTCATAGTCTTTAGCCCCTTCATGTGCAAGAGTTCATGGACGCCTAGCATCGCTAACAAGCCAATCCCTATCTGCAACAAGAGCCCTCCTGCAAACAAGACTGGAAGGAAAATTGCCAGGGCCAATACCGCAAACAATGTTCTCTTTTGTAAATCCTTGGTCATATCTTCTCCTAAACTCCTCCAAAACGGCGATTGCGATGGTTAAAAGCAGCAATAGCTTCCTGCAAGGCGGCTTCATCAAAATCAGGCCACAAGGTATCCGTAAAATAAAGCTCGCTATAGGCTGCTTGCCATGGTAAGAAATTACTTAAACGCAACTCACCACTCGTACGGATAATCAAATCAGGATCCCGCAAATCCTTTGGCAGGTGTTGCGTGAAAAGATAGTCTCCAATCATATCTTCTGTGATGTCACCAGGGTTGATTTTAGCATCTAGAACATCTTGAGCCAAGCCCTTAAGAGCCTGCGTAATTTCAGCACGACCACCATAGTTAAGCGCAAAATTGAGAATCAAGCCCGTATTGTTCTGGGTCAATTCCTCTGCTTTTTTCAAAGCTTCAAAAGTCGGCTTAGGCAGACGGTCTGTCTCCCCAATCATCTGAATCTTAACGTTATTTGCATGCAATTCAGGGACGTAGTTATCATAAAATTCGACTGGCAAGTTCATGATAAACTTGACTTCTTGATCTGGACGCGTCCAATTTTCCGTTGAAAAGGCATAAACCGTGATGACCTTAACTCCCATCTTGTTAGCTGCCTTGGTCACCTTTTGGAGGGCTTCCATTCCCGCCTTATGACCAAAAACCCGTGGTTGCATCCGTTTTTTAGCCCAACGGCCATTCCCATCCATGATGATGCCAATATGAGCAGGAACCTGTGTTGGAACCTCAACTTCTACAGCTTTATCTTTCTTAAAAAATCCAAACATGTTCTTATTCCTATTCAAAAATCTATCGTTTCATTATACCATATTTCCCTATTTTCTTCTATTGCTAAGTTATTAGCTCTCCGTAAAGACAAAAAATAAGCCGCCTGATTGGGCGACTTAGTTTTATAGGGAGATTATTATGAAAAAGTTTTAGGAGTTTAAGTTAAGTTCCTCTTAACTTATGAACCTAGTATACCGTCCCTAACTTAAATTTTTCTTAAGTTTTTTGAGAAAGTCAGATTTTTCCATTTTTCTTGCCAATTTTTCTTGGACAAGCGTTCTTGATAGAGCTTCATTCGATCTTCATTCTCTAAAAAATGAGGAGTTGGAGAAACTTGAAACTTTAAAATATCCTCTAAACCATAAGGCGCAAAGAGCTCTAAAGTTGCTTCAGCATGCAAGCGAAGCCCTATCGCCGTACAGCGCTCGGGATATTTACTCACGGCATCACGAGAACTCGTGTAAGGCACAGTATGAGGGCTGTGTAGATGCATATAGACCTGATTTTTCAACTCCCACTGATACTGAGGATAATCTTCTCTTAGCTTTTTCTCTAGGGATACTGTTTCCTCATAAGAAACATCTGGATCAAAGAAAATCACATCCACATCCGTCTCACTATCAAAAGGCGATTTGTCTGACAAGAGATTCCAGATGAAATTCCTGACAGAACCTGCTGCCAACCACGAATCTTTCAGACCAAGGTCACGGATGATGGTCAGAATGGTCATCATATCTGGATTTTCTCTGAAAGCATCTAGAATTTCTTGCTCATTTTTCACTGTATTCATAACCTAAATGCTCATATGCCTTAGCAGTTGCCACCCGTCCAGAACGAGTTCGCATGATGAAACCTTTCTGAATCAGGTAAGGTTCGTACATATCTTCGACTGTCTCACGCTCCTCGGCAATATTAACAGAAAGAGTTCCTAAACCGACAGGACCACCACCGTACATCTCAATCATGGTGCGAAGGATTTTTTGGTCTACATAGTCCAAACCTTCACGGTCTACATCCAGCATGGTCAAAGCCTTATCCGTAATCACATCATCAATCAAGCCATCCCCCATAATCTGGGCAAAGTCGCGCACGCGCTTGAGGAGACGATTGGCGATACGAGGAGTTCCTCGACTGCGTAAGGCCAACTCCGAAGCTGCCTCATGGGTGATTTCCATCTCAAAAATATCTGCTGTCCGCTCAACAATCTCTGTCAAGTCAGCGTGGGCATAGTATTCCATATGACCTGTAATCCCAAAACGTGCCCGCAGAGGATTTGAGAGCATCCCCGCACGTGTCGTAGCCCCAATCAAGGTGAATGGTGGCAAGTCCAAATGAACACTGCGACTGCCTTCACCAGCACCAATCATGATATCAATGTAGAAGTCTTCCATGGCACTATAAAGCACCTCTTCCACCGACATGGGCAAGCGATGAATCTCGTCAATAAAAAGGACGTCTCCAGGTTCCAAATCATTCAAAATGGCTACCAGATCACCCGCTTTTTCAATGACAGGGCCAGACGTTTGCTTGAGATTGACTCCCAGTTCATTGGCAATGACAAAGGCCATGGTCGTTTTCCCCAAACCTGGAGGCCCAAATAAGAGCACATGGTCCAGCGCTTCATCCCGCATTTTGGCAGCTTCGATAAAGATTTGCAGCTGGTCCTTGACCTTATCCTGCCCAATATATTCACGTAAATACTGAGGACGGAGGGTACGTTCTACCAACTCCTCATCCCCCATGATCTCATTGTCTAAAATTCTACTCATGGCTCTATTATATCAAAAATCCAAGCCACAAACAAAAAAGCCACCTGATTGGGTGGCCTCTTTAGGGAGATTATTATGAAAAAGGTAAAATAAAATCTTATTAAATCAATGCTTTTGGAGGGTGTCCCCTCCAACTCCCCGACCTCTGGACAAGGTCTATTTTTTTTGAAAAAATTTAAAAAAACTTCATCAAAACACTTGACTTTCTCGGTGCACCGTGATACAATATAATCAAGATAAGGAAAGGAGGTGAGGAAAATGGACAAAGATGATTGGCTCAGATTGGTTGAAAAACTAATTGATAACGGGCCGGCTTACATCACAGCTCTAACTGGTGCATATGCTACATATCACATTTGGAGCAAAGAAAAAAAGCGAAAACCTAGACCTCGCAAGTTTAAGTAATCGCCTTGGGAATAGGGGAGCTACCACTCCCCTCACTCCCTATTATACCATAAAATAGGAACAATACCATGGAAATTTTAATCATAAATATACTGATCGTTTTATTGAGTTATTTTTATTTAAGAGGGCAAAAAGATGAGAAAGCAAATAGAAAAAGTATTAAAAAGCAAAAAGAGCACAAGCGCAATCGCTAAAGGGGCAGATTTGCCTTGGACGACAGTCTCAGATCTTAGAAGTGGAAAAACAAATTTGGACAAAATGTCTTTATTGACAGCAGAAAAATTACAAAAATATGCGGAGGAGCTAGAAATGGAAAACGCAAAACAACTACTTGAAGAAATTAAAAATAACGATGTATCGTATGCTATTGTAAATGAAGATGGAGCAGTTTATTGCAATCTTAGGACAAGTAACATCATGGATATTTATGGTATTGATGGGGAAGATGGCCATTTCTACGGTGTTTATGGTGACGCAGTTGGTGGGCAGCTTGATAGTCGCAACGTCCCTGATGACGTTATTTTGAAAGCTATTAAACTAATGCTAGGGCTTGGTGAACCTGTAAAACGTTCAGAATTGTCTATGGGATCAGATTTCAAACAGACATTTGTAGATGGATATTTTGAGGCAGTCGAATTGATGAAACAATCTGGTCTTCTTCAGCCTCAGGAAGAAAATGAGAAAGTCAAAGAATGGATTGAGTCTCACAAGGATATTGTATGTTCAACAGTTAAACACCCATTGTTTGGAACTGGTAAAGTAGTTAAAATTGAAGACAATGCAATTACTATTGATTTTGAAGATGCTGGAAGCAAATCTTTAGCTCTTGAAGCTGTTGTTAGCAATAACTTACTAGAATTCTAAAATAATTTATAAGGGTAAAGCAGTGATTTCGGTCACTGCTTTTATTATTGCAAACAAAAAAACCGCAAGCGTTAGCCTGCGGTAAGTGTAATCTATTTTGAAACTCTTCCTATTGTTGCTTTTCTTCTTTTTCTTTATCAACTACCGTGATAAGACCATCTGGTTCGGTTTTGAATGCTGGATCTGTATGAAGTTCACCGTTTGCCTTCAAGTAATACCAGCCGTCACCTGATTTGACGAATTGTTTGGATAGCATGTAGCCGTCTTTTTCTTCCATGAAATACCAGGTTTCACGATATTTAACCCAGCCAGTAGCCATACGACCATCTGACTTGAAGAAATACCAGCGATGGTTCAGGAACATCCAGCCTGTAACCATTGCCCCACGCTTATCAAGATAGAACCAATCTTTTCCATCATTGAACCATCGATTGATTAGGCAATAACCACGATCATCAAAGTAGAACCATTCGTTGTTGATTTGTTTCCAGCGGTTTGTAGGATAAGAGCCATCTGACTCCTCCCACCACCAGCCAGTGCCATTTTGTTTCCAACCAGCTTCAGATAGACCGCCTTCGATGTCTTTCTTGAACTGCTCACGACTGATGCCCCATTTTGCAAGGTAAGGGTATGGATCCACATGGTCGGAGTAGTTTCGTGGCTGGTTATACGTACAGTATTGGTGAGTTTTAATTCCAGCCAAGCTATCAGAGTCTAGCGTTTTAGGAATACCAGCTTCATCAGCAAGGTTCCGTAGAAGCTCGACATAGAGCTTATAATCACGCATGAACTCTTCTTTTGTTTCATGGCTTTCAATCAGCTCAACTTGGCCGTATCCTTCAACGTTCCAACCCCCGCCTACGTCATAGGCTCCCATATCAGTGTACCAGGTCTGCATCACACGGCCGTTACCGACGACATGTGAGAAAAAACCTGAATCAACTGGGCGGCGCATGTGGTAGTCTGCTTCATTTTGGGCAGTCGAATTTGGATTTCCTGTTGAATGTGCATGAATTTGTCTGTATGGTTGTTCTCCTACCTGTGGAAGGTCTGTTCTTAATCTACTTGTATCAATATCCATTATTTTTCTCCTTCGTTCTTATCGTTTTTATCGCCAGATAAACGCTCAAATGCCTTAATGATAGGTTGGAAGATTGTCACGTTCCCTTTCAACTTACGGTAATTTTCGATGAGTGACTGGAATGTGAAAAGCAAATATCCCAGGTAAATCGAGTATAGAAATGCGAAACCTGTTTTTTCAGGCAACAAGACAGACATCGGAATCAATACCATCAACAAGAGAACACCAAGAATTTTTCGAATCAGACCGTTAATACCAATCTTGCTCTTGTATTCAATTTCTGGATTTGCAATTGCTGCAAACGTTCCTGATGCAAAATCAACAATTTCCATAATGACAATTAAGCTTAAGGCATACAATACCAAGCCATCTTCTGTTTGGATTAGACTTCTAAAAAAGTTAAACAATTCAAATTTCATGTATTTCTCCTATTCTTTCCCTTCGAATTTCCAAGCAACACCCGTACCGTTTTGTTCCAGGGAGCCATTTGTCACAAATGCGCTAACAGGTTCACCATTGTAAGTAAACTCCTTATTAAGCTGAACCAAAATGCGTTTCCCTTCGCCATTGACCTCTACGTGTTCAGGATCTTCAATCGTAATCAGGTCATGTGGTAAGTAGGTCTTCCCGACTTCAGCAAGTGGAATCAACTCAATCAACTCCTTGTAGGTCGTACCGTACTCGATGTTCTTGCTCATGACAGAGTTCAAGACAAGAACATGAATGACCTTCTGATTCACCTTCGAATTCTCTTCAGTCTGCTTAATAAGAGCTGCAAGCTTGTTCTGTTCACTCTCGTTTTGCGCAATCTTCTGATTGGCCTGTTCAAGCTGCGCCTGTGTTTTGACAATGGCGCTTCCTGGATCTAGCTCAGCTTTTAAGATATCCAGCACATCTTGAATCAAGACATCTTCCGATTCATTTGTCCGGTCTCCAGGAAATGATCGTGAGTTAGTGCTGTAACGGTTGCCCTCTGATAGTTGAATTTCTACCACGGTCTCAACATTAGAACCAGAAATTCTTAAGTACGGTTTTGTTGATAGATTATACCCATTGATTGCCATGTTTATGCTCCTTCTGCTGGTTTAGTTTGTTCATCAAGCAGAGCTTCCAGCTCATCCACTCGTGCTTGAAGTCTTTGATTCTCTGCTTCTTTTTCCCCTAGTTGAATCTTCAACAGATTATGTCTAAGCATTGATGTCTTTGAGTCAACTAGCATGTCATCAATTGTCATCTCTAGAACCTGGTTAAGCTGTTCTGCGTTCATTTTCTAATTTCTCCAATCTTTGTGTAAGTTTTCTATATTCAAGAGCAAGCTCCTGAATAGCTTTGAGTGCAATATTGGTCAATCTGAGATTGTCTAGGTTCAGCGTATCTCCATTCTCATAGACGAGCGTAGAATCCACCGCTTGAACTTCTTGCGCAATCAAACCAATCTTCGTGTGTGCTTGTTGTGGTCTATCCTCTTGCTTCTTCCAATCGTATTCCTTGAACTGGAATTGATGGATATAATCAAGAGCCTTGTGCTCGCAAGCAACAATATTGTCCTTCAGACGTCTGTCTGAAAAGTGCTGATTGACAACTGACCACAGACTGTATGCTGTGCCATTGTAACTATAGTAGATATCATTCCCTGATCCACCAAAGCTCAAAGATACATTGTCTGAGTTCCAGAGTCCAATAGTACCTGTTGTTTTACCATTGACACTGCCTTTCCCTGTCTTAAGCCAACCAATGCCTTTCGCATTGATGTAGCCTTCAACCGTTAAAAGAAAATCATCACTTGTTTCTGCAGTCCCACCTACTGTAAAATCAGAATCTTTGTATATGAAAAGACCGTAAGGGACATTCTCACCACGGCCGTAAGACCCAATGAACTGAACCCCCAATCCATCTTTGGCATTGACAGTACGAGGCACATTGATTTGTAGACCGCCATTGACGGTATCAAACGAGCCATAAGAGCCTAGTTGAATTTGGGTATGTCCTGTTAAGGTTCCACCGTAGATGCTTGCTCCTCGAATCGTTCCACCATAGATTCGGTCACCGCTTAAAATGCCTGACCGAACCTGACTTGCATCGATTGCAACACTCTGAACTCGGTTAATAAAGGCTTGTTTGGCAAATAGTTGACTCAAGTAAGCTTCGTTTGCGACAAGTTTGTTAAAGAAGGCCTGGTCAACCTTCAATTTTTCGGCCGTAACAGCTTCAGCATCTAAGATTACAGTAGTCACTGAACCTGCTTCAAAATTGGCCGTCTTCAGCTTATCAACCATAGCCGACTTGATAACTGCCTTATCAATCAAGGTTTCACCCGTAATATGAGTCAACTTACCAGTGATACGGTTGTGACCGTTAGCACCAAGATTGATTCCTGAAATCAAATCACCTGCACTAGTTAGATTTTGGACAGCCCATGAGCCAGCTAGTTGAGTTTGAACAGAGCGAATGGCTTCATTCGTGTCCTCTGGAGCTTCTGTGTAAGGTGTTGCATACGATCCTTTTTCAAGCTTAAGGCCTGCAACGTAAAGGTTTGTATCTTGATTTAGTCGTTCTACTCGAGGGAAGATGAATCCATTAGCTGTGATGTTGAATGTAAAAGAATAACGCTTCCATTCGTTTGTTATAGCAACCGATGTTGAAGCTGGAATGCCCCACCCCTTTTCAACAGAGCCATTTCTATTTACATAAAAATTTACTGTATCATTCTTCCAATCGCTCTTCATCCACAAACTGAATGTATAGATTTCACCAATCTTTACATCAATCTCTTGTCCAATGCCATTCCACGAATTATTTTTAAATAGGACATCAACACCTTTGTATTTTTCAGCGTGCTTTTTCCAATTAGCAGACTTGTTTTTCCAATCTCCTGAAAAGTCTTTTGTACCTTTCAACAAATTTTGACCATTGCTGGCATTTTTTGCAACTTCAATCTGGAATAGCTGATTCGTCAAAGCCATGCGAGCGACTTTATCAGCGATGTCAGACTCGCTACGGCCAATAATGCGCTCGTACAGTTTGCTAGTCTCTTGCACTCGCTGAAAGTCTGTCTGATTTGCCTTGGTAGCAATCTGAGAAATGATACCTGCAAATCTGCCATCAACTGATTGATTGTAGTTAGCAATCTGAGTCGCTATCGTGCCATTTTGTGGATTGGTGATAGATTCAAACCTACGCTCAAGACCTCTCACATCCTCTTGATGAGTAGCCTTACCAACGTAGTCTCTAGATATCTGCTCACGAACTGCATTAACTTGACGAGCACTCTCTTCTCGAGCATAGCGTTGCAGGGCATCCTGTCGCTGACTGTCTTTCTCAATATATGCCTGAACAGTTGATAATTCTGTACGCAGTTTCCCAGCTTCGGCCGTAACCAAGGCTCTGTCAGCCTTATCTTTGGTAGCATTGACAATCTCTTGTCTAATACCAGATGCTCGCACATCAAACTCAGCTGTGCTGAGCTTTTGGTTCAGCTTGTTCTGCGTGTCTGTCTCAAGACTCTTCACAGACTGCCTGATATTCTCAGCAGTCACGTTGAGTGAGCTGATATCCACTTTGGTTCTAAGACCTTCAGTCAGACGACTCACCCCAGCATCGAGTGCATCAGCACGCTGTCTGAAACTGGATTCAACAATTGAAATCTGACCTTCTATATCTTCAGGAGCTTCACTGTAATCAGTCGAGATATTCCCTCGTTCCAACTTAAGACCTGCAACATATACAGGAGCTTCAGTATTGAATCTCTCAATGCGTGGCAAAATAAATCCTGATTCTGTAATTTCGAAAGTCACAGAAGTTCGCTGCCATTCGTTTGAAATATTCACTGAGGACATGTATGGCGATGTTCTAGCAAGCTGATTGGTTGAAGCATGTGTGAAATACACATTTACCCGATCTCTATCGATGCTACTCTTGATGTAGAACGAGAGAGTATAGACTTCGCCTTTTTTGGTTTCAAAAGCCTGTGATATGCCGAACCATGTACCTACTCGACTCATGACAGTCATGCCTTGATATTTCTCTGACTCTCTCGTCCAATTGCCGAGGTTTACCCAAGAACCGCTGAAATCTTTCGAGCCTTTAAATAGGTTGACTCCTCCGACCCTCACACTCGCTATCTTACTAGCAAGCTCCTCAGCTGTCTGCGTGAGCTCAGACTTACTAGCCTTACCGTCAGCCACGTTGGCCAGCTCTGCCAGTCTACGCGTCGTCGTCTCTTCATAGGTCGCTTGTGCCGTCTTCACACCAGCCAATTCTTTTTTTGTCTGGGTAAGTGCTTCAACTTGCTTAGCAATCTCAGCTGTAACCTGTTCTTGCTTCGGTCGAATATCATTCACGATGGTCCGTTTCAGAGCGTCCAAATCACCCGACAGAGCCGTTTGAGCGCTCGTAGTCTGTCTCTTGAATTCTTCAAGTCTAGCAATCGAATCCAACCCAATCCGCTTGGCTTCCTGGGCAAGCAGACTACTAGCGCCAGCGTTTCTCAAAGCTTCTTCAGCCCTGCGTTTGGCTTCTTGTATCGAAGCATTATCAAAACTGCTAAAGCGCTGGTCGATTATATCAGAGAGTTCTCTCTTAACTTCTTCCGCCTTGGCTTTTGCCAGTTCGATTCCGTCCGAAATTTCCTGTCTAAGCAATCCAGCTTGATGATCAAAGTCTAAGTCAGCATTTTGAAGAGCCTTTTCAAGGGCGATTTCTTGAGCTGATTCTGCCACACCAAGGATTGCATCGGCTGCGCTAGATAGTCCACCAGAAGCCCTAGAACCACCAATTCCTGCCTTATCATCGAAAGTCAGAGAGATGTACTCTTCTTTCAAGGCATCGAACTCATAAGCGATAGCTTTCTTGAATGCATCGACATTATGTTTCCAGCTCTTGAGATTGACCGTATCCCCCATGTGAACAACTTGGCCATCAAGTTCAAAGGCTTCAATCTTGATAGCATCAGAGACCTTGTCAATGCCTTGATTTGTAAATTTAGCCTGTGCCCACTTCTGCAACTCTTCAACGCTCTTTGCGTTGTTGTTCTCATACTCTTTTTCATTGATATAAGGGTAAGAGTTGATAAGAGGACTATCAACAGTCACTCTGATGGTCGTTTCCTTTTCAGCACCTTCAGGTTTAAAAGTCGATTTGGCATGGATTCTTGTGACAACATTCTGACTGTTTTTTGTACGTTGGTAGTCCTTCAGATTTTTGTGCGTTGTGATAACAACACCACGATTCTCACCACGACTCTTCTTGATAGTCATTGCAAAGTTGTCACGAACCAGCTCGCCTTCCCATGTACCAACAATGCTGTGCTTACCGTCCAGCAATACAGAGTACAGAGTTTCTGTTTCAGTCGTGTTGAAGGTCCTACGATCCTGGATATCGCTATTGAAAGAAAAATCTCCCAAAGCGGTTTTGGTATTTTGAACCATGCGAGAAAGAGCCATGCCACAGCTCTGACTAGTCACGCTCACTGGTGTGATAGAACGTTGCATCACATCGTCTGAGATGTGATAGGCTGTGATTTCCAGATGATCATTGTGTTCAACAGGTTTCTTAATGCGAAATAGCTGCGCACCAAGAACAGGAGTCGGCGCTTTTATCAACATATCTTCTTGAATAAGTTGATAAATACCAGAGTCAGAAATAGGATATTTCACAGTTAAGGTGAAATCGCCATTCATGGTCTCTTTAACAATCGCCGAAGTCGCTTCATGAAGTGGCTCTCCGTTCCACCGAACAGTCCTCACATCTTTATTAAGTAAATAAAGCAATTATGCCCACCCCCAAACCGTTTCGATTTCAAGCGATTGAATACCTGAGCCTAGAACAACCCCAACATTCTTCACTTTCGCTGGATCAACTGTGATAAAATCCCCTGACCATTTCACTGGTTTCCCTGTTGTCGTTTTAAAGCTAGGGTTGTCAGGATTATTGACCATCACAAGTGATTCAGTAAGCCTTTCAAGACGAATGACCTGACCAGCGATTGTAAATGAAGTCTCAGAAGCGCTCTGACCAACGATTGTGATTTTAGGAAAGGCAAGAGCAGAACCTTGAGTTGTCAAGACTCCGTTTCTTGTCAATCTTTGTGTATCAATGGTTTTGAAGTATTTGGTAGGATGACAAGTGAAGGTTGCTTTAGTCATATAAAGACCAGGTTGCACTTCTTCAAGGTCACTCACATTGACCTTATAGCACCAAAGACGAGTTGTTTTGACTCGCTCACTCTCTAGCCAGAACTTTTCACGGATAAACAGACTCATAAATTGGTTCATCTGTTCTTCAGTAGGTTTGACCAAATAAATCGTATAAGTTTTCTTGACCAGTTCCCTATGCTTGTTTGTCTGAACGATTGCTCCACTGATACCACCATGCTCCAAGAGAGCTGTCTTGCTGTCTCCCAGAGCGATTGAGGGAGAATCATGGACAATGACCTTAAAAGGAAAAGACGATGTTCTCACACCGTCAATCACAAGCTCATTATGCTTTATCATGTAAACCCTCCTCTCAATTGTGTTTTACGTTGCAATTCGTCAGCAATCCTCTGCGCTACCTCATCAGCAATCCTAATGATGTCAGCTTCTTCTCTGATAGTATTGCCACTAATGGTAATGTTGATGGTCGGTGAAGTTCCACCCATTGTCTGAGCAATACCTCGACCGATAGCACCAAGTGTCTTGTCATTGAGTGGTAACACTGCTTCATTCCCAGCTTCACCGCCAACCATCATGTTATTTCCATTCATTCCAAAGATGGTTGGTTTTGTCATGATACCGCCTTTGGCATACCATTCAATTCCAATACTTGGAACACCTTGACTCAACCAATCTAATGGATTGGCCGAACCACTCACATAAAAGTGAGGTAGTGGGATGTGTGGCCAGCTAATACTGAAGTTAAACAATCCTTTGATAGCTTCAATAGCTGAAGATACGGCATCTTTTGCACCGTTGATTGCACCTGAAATGGTACTCTTGATGCCTTCCCAAACGCTTGATACAGTACTAGATATAGCATTTAACACATTTGAGACAGTATCCTTGATGCCGTTCCAGATATTTGATACAGTTCCTGAAATACCATTGAGAACATTTGAAATGTAGCTCTGGATAGCTGAAAAAATGGTCTGAACAATGCTTTGAATAGCTTGCCATACAGTAGAGAATACTCCCTTGATAGTTTCCCAAGCACCTGACCAATCGCCAGTGATTATCTGCATAACTGCTTGGATAATACCAAGGACAACATTGATTGCAGTCTCAACAACGGTCTTGATAATTTCCCAAGCTGTTGTAATGATCAGTTGAATATTATCCCATGCGGCTTGAATGAGTGGGCCTAAAATTTCCAGAATTGTACTTATAACTGTATAGATGGCATTCCAGACAGTCTCAGCACTTGCTCGAATAAGTTCCTGGTTCTCCGTCCACCAAGCAACAACCGTTCCAAAGATACTCATGACAAAATTAGAAATTTCTGATACGACTGCATTGATAACCTCAAGAATCGCATTCCAAACGGTCGTGACCGCATCTCGAAAACCTTCGTTAGTTTCCCAGAGATATTTCACAATAACAATAATTGCAGCAACTGCAGCAGCAATTGCAATAGCTGTTCCAATAATTGGCAATGCGGCAATTATCATTTCTCCAATAGATATTTTTAAAAACTCAGCAAGGGCTTGCAACGATAAGAATATGGGGGCTATGACCCCTACAGCAGTCACAACTGTTCCTAAAATAACAACAAAATCTTTTACTGGAGCAGGTAAGGAACTGAACAGCTCAGCCACACCCTTCACAATCGTTGCCAAGGTTTGGAAAACAGGGATCATCATTTCCAGAAGAGGTTGACCAATAGCAGATAATGCATTGGTCCCAGCTTGTTTCAGATTCCCCATCACGTTTTCTAGGCCGTCTGATTCTCTTGCAGCCTGTCCAAGAGCTCCTGAGAGTTTATTTCCGTCTTCGACCATCTGAAGCAATGTCAATTGCTTCTGCGCTTCGCTCAAGTCCTTGAATGACTTTCCGTACAATTTATTTGCAGCTGCATTCCTAGTTGTCTCTGTCGCAGAGATTCCAAGAGCGGCATCGTTAGCAAAGTTTCCCTTCAAAAAAGATTGTAGGCTCTCTGTTACGCTCTCAATAGACTTATCATAAAAGGCTGCACCATCTGCTGCCGCCCTAGTTGCACGAGAAGTAAGATCCAAAGCTTCTGCTGTATCCAATCCTGAAGTTTTGGCAAATGAAGCCATCTGAGTGAATGATCCTTGCAATCGCTCTGGGACAATATCCATTTCCTGACCAATAGCATTCAACGCTTCTCTTGCTTGGGTTTCCATATCTCCGAAAACGGTAGTAAATTGAGCATTACTAGCTTGCATTTGAGCAGCCGCTTCTAGCGCTTCTTTTCCTACTTCCACAAGCTTTTCTGAAATAGCACTCAACTTCTCACTAAACTGTTGAAGTAGTTCTGCTCTTAAATTTCTTGAGATTTCACTTAAACTTTCTTGAGTGCTATCTGCAGCAGACTTTGTTCCCTTCATCTCATCATTGAGATGATTAAAAGCAGTCTTAGCCTGATTTAGCTCAGCTTCCATCTTGTTGGCTTGTGTGGAGTTCTCACCAAATTCTTTTTTAGTGATTTCCAATTGCTGTTCTAGATTTGAAATCTGTTTACTTACAATCTCAGACTGGGCACCAATCTTTTTCTGGGCAAGAGCATTTCTCTCAGCTTCGCTAGCATTTGAACCTAAAGCACTTTCTTGCAATTTGAAAGAGCTTGTCACCTTAGTCATCTCTGAAGCAAGTTGACTCTGCTCATTCTGCAATTCTTTCAGTTGAGTTTGGTTATTCTTGGTTGCATTCCCATTACCCTCAAGAGCCTGATTGACACTAGCTAGTTTTCCCTCGTATCCTTTTAGGATATTTTGAGTCACTTCTACTTCACGTTGGAAAGCACGATACTGATCAGCTCCAATATCACCATTTTTGAATTGCTGTTCCACCTGAGACTGAGCTTGTCTTAAAGTTTCCAGTTTCTCTTTGGTCGTCGAAACTTGCTTTTGTAAGACTTCTTGCTTCTGAGTCAGTAACGTTACGTTTCCTGTATCAAATTTCAAGGCCTTGTCAATCTGTCTCAACTCCTGACTCGCATCGGTAGCAGCCTTATTGACATTTTTCAGCGCCTTCTGTAAGGGCTGCGTGTCGCCATCAATTTCAATTTTGATACCTTTGATATTTCCTGCCATATTTCCTCCTTTCACAAAAAATAGAAAATCGCTGAGAGAACTTCTACGACTGATAATGCAGTTAGGGCAATGAACTTGACCTCAGAATCGCTCTCTCAGCACTCATTTTTTCTTTAAAAACTGTCAAAATCAGCTTGCGTGGCCTTCCGTTCGCCACCTTTGTCCTCGCTCCGTAAATTCACATAATCCGTCTGATAATCCAGAGCCATTCCGATTGAGATATGCTTTAGATCATCAATAGACAACCCAGTTTCTTTACAGCAGGACAGATAGGATTCTACTGTGAAGATTTCTTCGCTAGCTGATTCTGATTCATCTGGTGCTTTTTTGTCGTCATGCTCGCATTCAGCATTTCCATCAGCACAGGCCCAACTTCCTGAATCGGAAAGACTTCCATTTCCATGAAGAATTGTTCATAAGGCTTGATATGAGGATTTGCAGATTTAGCAAAGGTCCAAAAAAGACGGTTGAAAAAGGTCATGTCAAAATCTGACAACATCGAAATATCAATATTAGTCGCTGTCAACTCCTTGTCAGTTTCCAGCTTGTTCAATTCATTCATGAATGATTGATTTTTCAACATCGAGAACAAATCTTGAAAATAATCTTTCCCAAATTGTTGCTTGTAGGCGATAGGAGTATAGCCATTAGTTCCTAACTCATACTCCTGATCACCAACCAAAACGATTTTACGCATAGATTTTCTCCTTAAGCTGCCACCGCAGTAGGTTCATATACGTTCTTGAACCAGTTGTCATAAATTTCTTTATTATCAGCTGATGTGATAGAACGTTTAACGACTGAATCCAGAGGACGAGGACTTGCCTTAAAGCCAAGTTCACGCTCGTTGACGTTTGTACCATTTTTGGTTTTTGAGCCATTGCCTGGACGGCTTGCTGAACAGTAGTAAAGGACGTGTCGTGTTTTGTTCTTGTCTCCTGAAAATTCAAACATCAAGGCAAATGATGTGAATTCTGCATCGGCTTTTTCAGTCAAAACACCCGTCTGGGCATCTTTGATTTCACCCAAAATCTTAGTCGCAAACATTTCAATAATGTGAGAGATTTTGATTTTCCCTTCATACCCTTCATTTGAGTTCATGAAATGATAATCAATATCGTCTGCTTTGATTGGTGTTGATTCACCTTTTGGATCCAATGTTAATTCCATTGCACCAGGAAAACGGAAAATTTCATCGTAAGCAATCACTCCATCGGCGCCGATTGATTTAATTGGCGCAACGTGAACATTTTTTAAACCAAAGGTTACTTTATTTTCTTGAGTCATGTCATTCCTCCTTAATATAGATAGACCGTATAAGACTTGACATAGAGTCTTTCAGTCTCGATAAATGTTTCTTCTTGAACATTGAAAAAGAGCTCGTGGGTTGTCCACAGCTCTTCCAGACGTTCTTCCAAATCTTCATCCTTATTCTCAAAAGCCAGCTCAACTGTCACACTCTTAATTTGATGATTAAACGTGTTGTCAGCTGCATTGATGGCTGGACTCGATTCATAATAGACCAGGTAAGGTAGGTCAGGAGCGTTCCCAATTTTAAACGCTCGATAAGTGACAGGCAAGTTTGCCTGTTCCAAAATAGCAGCAAAGTCTGATAGCTTCATTTCCCAATCTCCTTGATACGCTTCTCAAAGTTCTGAATTGCTTTTTCTTCAGCTGGCTTGATGTGGACGATACCAGCGACACGACCACCATTTCTTGAAAGGTGTCCGTTCTCAAGTATGTGAGTAAGACTTGCAACTGCGTTGAACACAACAAAAGAGCCATTGGCCAACTTCTTCTTTTTCCAACTTCTACGATACTTTCCGTACCGTTTCGGACTTGTCTCTTTCAACTCATCCACAGTCTCATCAGCCACTTGCTCTGCAATCTTATCCACTTCTTCAGTAACCTCATCAGAGTAAGCTGCAAGCTCTTTCGCTATCAAATCAGCAAGGTCATTACTCATTTCAAGACCTCTGACAAAGTCAACTCTAAAATTTCAGAATCGATAGGATAGGTTTTTAAGATGCGATATTGCTTGCCTTCAAACTTCGCAAACTCCTGATTCTCATACTCAAAATTTCGAATCTCAACGACCAAGCTCGGTTTTAGCCCTGCCTGATTCGCCTGATAAAATTCAGAGCGAGTAACCTTCTTTTTACGACATAAGAGAGTAACTTCAACATCTTCAGAGATTGGTTGTAGTAACTTATCCTTACCTGTGACTTTCTTAGAGATCAGCTTGATTTCATGATTCCACATTCTTGACCTCTTTCTTTGATGCTATCTGTAAATTATGCAGTCGCCATTGAAGGTGACGTGGCATATCCACCCCACCTTCATAGCGATAGGCAGCATAGTCAACGATAAACATTTCATGGTCAGCACGCTCACCAACAAGCTCGATACCAAGGTTATCGGTCAATTCAGTGATGACACTTGAAATGATTTTTTCTAACGGCTTGTCTCTCAAGCGGGTTGAAATACCCAGCTTAAGCTTCAGCAATTCTAAAAGCTGACCTTCGTCCATGTTTACTCCTCAACTTCCTTAGCAGGCTCTTCAACAGTTTCCTCAATTGTTTCTTCCTGCTCAATTGCGGGCTCTTCCTTCACTTCTTTTGTTTCAGAAACTGGTTTCTTAGGTTCATCATCTCCCAAAACCTCAAGGAAGATAGAGCCAGCAGTGTTGGCACCGGTCAAAAGGCCATTGGTAAAGCTATCTGTAGGCTCATGTCCTTCACGAGGAAAGATATCGCCAACAGCATAGTCATGATTTTCAGGATCAGACAAGTCCTTGAAAGGACGGATTACTTTATAGCTCATACGCTACCTCCTTAAGCTACAACATCAGTGTAAGTTCCGAAGAATCCAGCTTCTTCATCTACTCTCTTAATATCCAAACGGATAAAAAGCCCAAGCAATTGTCCGTAAATGTCATTGTTCACCCATTTAACGGATACTTGAGCACGGTCAAACTCTTTGACGAACTCAGTGACATCACCGATGAAGAATTTCATGTCCCCTTCATTTCCAAACACTGTGTCATCTACTTTGTAGATTGTTTTACCACCAAATGAATATCCAGTAGGTGAAGCTACATCAGTTTGAAGCATGTAGCGTCCATCTTTGTCCTTCACCTTGTCTAGTGCAGCAAACATTGACTTAGTTACAACGATGCTTGCTTTGTAAATTGATTTAAGCTTCTTGTTGTAGATATCTTTAATACCATCAAATCCAGCTGCATCTGCTTGGGTAGCTGTTTTGAGGACAGCTGTAACTAATGACAATTCAGTATTTTCACCTTGATTGAACACTTCATCTTCAACAATGGACATGATGTCATAGTCTGCGTCGTCAATCATTTCTTGTGACACAGGGACATATCCACGGTAAGTCTTGATTGAATAATCAATCTCGCTGATTGCTGGTTTTCCGAGTTCTGGATTTGATTTCAATTCATCTGTTGAAACCATTACACCATCTGTTTTCTTGATAACTGGATATTTACCGGATCCACTGTTAACTTTAACACGCTCCACAAGATCCAAAAGTGGATTACGTGTTTTTTCAAGGAAGTGAGGTTTTAGTACTTCAGTAGGGATCAGAGCTGCGCTTCCTGAATCAGTAGTTTTCAAACCTACGATGTCACGAGTTTGACCAGTACGAATGTATTTAGCAATTGCGTCACGTTTTTCCAATTTCTGTCCTCCACGTTTTTCTTGACTTGGGTAAGTCGGTGCTTTACGATTCAATTCTTCAACTTGATTTTGTAAAACTTCGATTTCTTTTTCAAGTTGTTCTTTTTCTGCCAATTTTTCATCCAATTCTTTTTGGATGTCTTCCAGGCTCTTTTCAACTGCTGAAACTTCTTCATCATTTCCAGCTTGATCCAATTTCTTCGCTTCAAGTTCAGAACGCTTGTTCAATTCTTTGATTGATTCTTCAAGTTCTACCACTTTTTCTGCTTTGTTGCGCATACGAGCGCCTAAAATCAATGATTTGTGCATAGGTTAAATTTCTCCTTAATTTCTTTCTTGCGCTTGTCCAGCGCTTCACGATTGGCACGTTGTTGACTTTCAAAATCTTTCTGTCGTGCAGCAATTTCCGTTTGCGGATAAGCCGGGAAAGTACATGGACTCACTTCAAAGATTTCTAATTCCAAGATAGTGTCCAGATACGAACCATCTGCTTGCTCTTCCGTATTGATTTTGATTGGGATGAAACCAAAGCTACATCCAATTACATCGCCGCGCTGAACACGAGCATAGGCTCCAACAGCTTGCGGATCATCTTTGTTGATGATGATATCACCGTAAAGTCCGATTTCATCAACTCCCAAAATGACCGTCCCGTTACCAGTACGACCAAGCACTAAACTATCATCATGGTTAAACAATGCCCTGATGTCAGCTCCTTTGATGGCTTTTTCAACACCCTCACGTTTGATTACCTCAAAGTAACCCGGCCATAATTCAGTAACTTCATCGAACTTGATAAAGTACCCGCTCAAAATCAAATCACCAGTATCACTTTCTTCTCGTGTCTTGAACTGAGCAGTACGATAACTATTCCGTTTGTTCATTCTCTTCCTCACCTCCTTTCAACTTCTTCTGGTCCCCAAGTCTGTCTTGCGGTAGATAATTTTCAAGAGCAAGGAGCTCATCCATATCAGGATCAGGTGGCATCCCAAGCCAATCCCTCCACTCATTTCGACGCATTGCCATATTTTGGGTCATCTGTTTAGCTACTGATGACAATTCTGTAATGTCATACGAATAAAGAGAGCGAGCATTAAGTTTGAAATACCGATTGTTTGAAACTAGTAAATCTCTAGTTAAGGTCTGAGTAATTGTATTAGCAATACTCATAACTGTTGTATTGACAAAGTTGTTGTATTCTTCTTTGTCGAAACTTCCAACTCCTAAAATAAAAGCTGGAACTCCCAAAAGTCCAGCAACTGTTTTCTTGTCAATTTCAACAGATTCATTGATAGCGATATCTTTTAAGCTGAGTGGCTTGACCTGTTCGACACTCAACAAAGCATCAGGAATAATCCACGGCTCACCTGCCTGACTTGTTGTTAAGTATTTCTTAGCGACCTTGTCTCGCCCCTCTTGCGTGCCCAATTCTCCATTCGAAGAATCAACCTTAACAATCAAGCTAGGAACGTTCTTGCCATTCATAAAGCCTTTTTTGATTTGAGTTGCAAGGTTTAAATTCCTAACAATATCCCTCAAAGCAAGCCTATATCCAGTCCCTACAAATGGATTATCTGGATCAGGATTGATTACAAAGTGCACGATTTCGCTTGAGTTGTAGTCAATGCCACGATAATTCACAACATAACCAACATCGTCACTCTTGAACGATACTTCACTCATAGAGAATGGTCTCAGGTTCAAAATGTAATCATTCACAGGATCATATTCGACATGAAGAACCGAATTCCCGTCACCAAATAGTAACAGGTCACGCACAATCTTGAAAATCCAAGTCTTGCGAGTCATGTTTTCGCATGGATTTACATCAATCTTCCGAGCTAGTCCATCTTTAACCCGTATGTCTCCCTTGTCGGTATTCTCCATCAAATGAATGGTCATATTTGATACCATGTCAGCAATCTTGTTAACTGCAGCAATCACATCAGGATTTCGAGCCAAAGGCACATAACCGTCACCGTCGATATAAAAGCCAAAATCTGAATGAGTGATAACATTTGTTCCGCTTCTACTCTTACCACGTTTCAAAATTCTATCTAAAAGCCCCATCTTTTCTCACCTCCTTTCTCTAATCAAAGAAGCTCATGACATTCTGATTCTTGCCAAGGTTAGCAAGAGCCTGAATGCAAGCAAAAACGCTGGCATCGAACAAGTCAATTCTTGCAGTACCACCGTCACCGTCTAATTTCTCATATTGCACAGCGTCATCCACCTTTTCAATCGCTCTAACGTTGCTCACACAGTATTCGTAAGCATCAGAATGAAGATAGTAAAACTCTTTATTCTTAACTTTGAACTCAATCCGTCTGAATCCCTCTGATTTCAGATAAAAAAGCTGAGGTTGGTCAATCATCTTGAACCGAGCTTGTTTCATCTTCGTCAGAAACTCACGTCCAAACTTCCTATCCATTCCGACAGCAGCAATCTTGAACCCTTTCTCCCTCATCTTGATGAACCATTTAACGATATCGTCATAAAGGACGGTTGGAGTATTGCTCATTGTTAACCAACCATCAGACTGCCAGCCAAAGAGTGGAATCCCGTCATCATTGGCTTTCTTTTGAGCGTTGACACGAGGAAAGAAAGCGTGTGTGATGCAAATATCAACATCTTTCTCACCATCATGGTAAACTCCATAAAGAGCAGCAGCGGTCAAGTCATGCAACCTTGACAAGTCAGCTCCACCATACCACTGAATAGGTAAACGTGCCAGCTCTTCTAAGGTCCAATCGTATTGACTATCTGAAGCGATGAACTCATCAGGATTGAAGTAAGCATTCATAGAGTTTGTGAATACATTCAAAGTCTTGTTGAAAAACTCGTTTCTTGTCTGTGGATCATTCATAGCTTGCTCTGCTTCTTCTTTCAGAGCCTTGAGCGACACCGTCACACCCCACGAGGGGTTGGCTTTCTTAAGAACATTCTCGTCCAGGTAATCCCCCACGTCTCCATCGGTAGTCTGGTCAGCTTTGCAGATGAATATGAACAAGGAATCATCTTTGACCAATTGCTTGAGGACCTTTTGACAGTATTTCAAACGGTTAGCAAGGAAACCAGTAGGAATATCACCAGCTGTAGAGATAACAAAAAGCATACTGTTTCGGTATGCTGACATCGTTTTCTTCATAAGACCATACTTCTTACTGTTTCTCATCGTGTGAGCTTCATCCATGACAACAACGTTTCCGTTCAAAGCGTCCAGACGGCTCTCATCATTTGCCAAAGCTTGGATAAAGAAAGAACCTTCATCACCAAAGTTAGCACTGATTGAGTGTTCCTGGTTGTTGTCCTTGATACGAATGTTCTTATCATTCCATCGTTCAACATTGAACTTCAAGAATCCAAAGGCTTCCATCGCTTGCTTGACTGAGTTGGCCACGATGTAGCATTTTGAACCGCTATCAGTGTCTAATATCTGATAAGCAAGTGCGATTGCAGCAGTAAACGAGGTCTTCCCATTCTTCCGAGCAAGCATGATAAGCGCTTCTTTGAACCTGCGCTCATTTGACCCCTTGTAGTAAAATCCAAACAGATTGACTACTACGAAATGTTGCCACGGTTGCAAGAGTAATGGCTTGTTACGGATTGACACCGCAAACATATCATCACCCTGCTGATGTACTATCGTGTTCTCGATAAAGTGAACAACGAAATCAATGATTTCCTCATCCATTTCAAACTCGGGATTGTCAAGATCACGAATGAACCTTTCAGCAGCAAGAATATTCTCCTCGCAATGTTCCTCTCTGTGAGAAATGACGTGCCGAGCATACTCTTTCGCTTTATCAAGATTGCCCATTGCCAGTCACTCGCTTCTTCTTGATTTCGTTTTTGAACTTCAGGACCTCAGTAAGAACTGACTCGCCCTCTTGTTCTACTACCTCACCGAGAGATTTCGGATTCATCATCAGCTGATTAGAGTAGCTGAGAATGTCTTTTCTCAAAATTTCCATCGCTGTTAAGATTGGAACTTTACGCTCATTCTCTGCACCAGCCTTATTGACGTAGGTGTCTGTTACTGGATAACCCATGTCAGCATAATCTTGAGCAAGTTTCTGATACTGATAGAGCATTCCTGCAAAAATATCAATGATCATTTCGAACTCTTTACGATAAGTGCCCAAATCTTTCATCTGCTTGACCACTTTTGACTTAATAGACTTCGCTGTAATTGGTTTAGCCAAAAACTACCTCCTTTCGTCAAAATCGCTTAGTTTTTACCCCCTTTTTGTTTGAAGGCCCCCGACTTGGAAAAAGTTCCCTTCACCGGTACCCTACTGGCCAAAATGATTTTTTTTAAAGAGGGGGGGACTAAAAATTTTCATTTTTCATTTTTGAAAAAATTTAAAAATTCTTTTTTTCTCTTTTTCTGCCAGTACAAGCCTTGGTTGATTACTCTATCGTTCACTCTATCATGAAACGTATTGTGTTTCTTATTCGTCAACGGCAAACAATTCCATTCAACGAATTCAAGTTCAGGATATTCAGATACAGGAAAGATATGATGTACCATTTCTGCTTGAACAGAAATTCCATATCGTAAACTTTCTTGACAAAGATAATCATACCTTCGCATTATCCTATCACGAAACTTCTCCCACTTCTTTGACTTCAAAGATTGTCTGATAGGTTTGTTGTACATGGCAAACCTCCTCTCTCAATACTAAAAGGGACAGGTCAGTGACCTATCCCCTCTCATACAAGAAATCCATGCTATCATAATAACCCTTTTTATGTGAGACTTCAAGGGGTCTTTTTTCTCATTTTTTTAAAACATTAATGATCATCTGGGAAGTTAAAACGTTTCGAGATGAATTCTAAAGTTTGTGGATCTGTATCTATGTTTACTTCTGATTCTGGAATTATAGAAACTTTTGTTTCAGAATCTTCCAGTATTTCTTTTTCCCAATCTACAAGAATGTATGTACAATCTGGTCCGAACTCTTTTGGAATGACATTGTACCCAACTATCTTGAAATTCACTCCTGGATTATTTTTAATGTCTTTGTTCAGTTTGTTAACTGCTCCAGATTCAAACAATATATCACGATATTCTTTAATCATGTCATACTCCTTTTTCTATGTTGTTTTACCCCTCACTTTCACATATCTTATATTTTGTTAAACTCACTCTAAATCTCAAACCCTTACTAAGCATGGGTTTTAAAGCATTTCGTTTTTTCAGTTTATGCTTAACTCATTATGTGAAAGTAATATCTAAAAAAATTAAATGACAAAGTTCCGTAAAGCATCATCAAGCTCTGCTTGTTCTATCCCTATGTATCTCAGGGTAATTGCAGGTGATGAGTGATTGAACATTTTTTGTAATGTTCCTACGTCCTTTGTCTTGTTGTAATATTTATAGCCAAATGTTTTTCGCATTGTGTGAGTGCCGACATTATCAATGCCTAGTTCTTCAGCTGCTTCATGTATGATTTGATAGGCTCGCTCACGAGTGATTGCTTTATTCTGACCTTGCCTACTCTTGAATAAGAAATGATGAAATGGTTTGTCCTCGACATATCTCCTCATTTCTTTCTTGAGCTCTTTTGTCATCCGTCTTGTTATCTGCTTGCCAGTCTTCCGTTCTCTCAGTTTGATGTGCCAGCCTTGAACATCTTTAACTTTCAAGGTAAGTATATCTCCGACTCGCAAACCAGTATTCAGGCCTGTAATGAATAGCATATAGTACATCTCATTCCACTCTCTGAGATAATCTTTCATTGCCTGAATGTCATCATTATCTTTTATCGGTGATACAAATTCCATATTCTACCTCCTTTCCACAAAACAAAAAGCCAGCGTTTGCTGACTCTTGACGATACTTCTGTTGGACAACTTTTTGACTAGAATTAAGGATGACTCCTCAAGTGTGATGTGTGTTTTGTTTCAGAAGTTCATGCTATCATAATAGACCTTTTTTCGTGAGACTTCAAGATGTCTTTTGTCTCAATCTTATTTACAACTCACCTTTCAGTATAGCGTACTGTTCTAAGATAATCCTTCTACGTCGATAGATTGTAGCTTTGCTCATGAATTTCTGTTCTGCTATTTCTTCCCACCTCAGTTGAGGATATCTCCAACGCAGATTAAAGATTTCCTTATCTTCATCAACTAGATTGATCAAGAGTTTGTTGATAATCCCTTTGAACCCTTCAAGGAATTTTAAGGTTGGATCATCCGCTATTCTGATTGCAATGGTTTCGGTAGGTTTGCTTATTCCTACGCTAGGCCCACTTTGAGCGTCTGGATTTCGAGTTTCTAGTTCTAGCCTTCTCAAATCTATTGTACGTTGAACGTTTTGAAATTTGAAAAGTTCTCTGTCTAATGTTTTGAGGTCTTCGTCGCTTAATTTCTTCAATTCCTACCCCCTCGATATCTTCGTGACTGCTTCCACTTGATAATCTTACCATCGTTATTGTTGTTGAAATAATCTGGCAATCTTGCCGTTGGACTTTCTTTATATACAACTTTTTCAACGATCTGGACTCCAGGCATCATTTCATCATCTATCCACCCAACAAGCCACGCAGGGTTTACATCATAGGTTTTAGCAATCATTTCAATTTGCTTAATCGACGGATATCCACCTCGCTCATACAAATGGATTGTATTTTGTGAAACACCTGTCTCTTTCGCCATCTGTCCTACAGATAGACATAGATCCTCTCTAAGTTCTTTCAATCTTAGTTGCATCTTGCTCTCCACTTTCTAGTATTAGCTTTTATGAATGCCGCTTGCTCTTGCATCTGCTTCCATTCATAATCCATGATAATTTCAAGTTGGTTGTTGCAAAGACCTTTTAAGAAATCATTTTGAGCTTCTAGTATCTCAATATCCTTATAGGCCCTTTCATACAGTTCATCTTCCAGAAATCTAATGCGCTCTGCCATCGCTTCCTGAATGATGGTGTAAGTTGGTTTCTTGTACTTTGTCATTACAATCTTACCTCATCTCCTATTTTAAGAGATTCATAGTTTGTTTGAGTAACTACAAACACTCCGTAATTTTGTACTGTGATAGTGTACATGTCGCCAATCTTCTCCTTTTGTAAGACTCTGCCTTTAATTTCTGCACCTTGATTATCAGCTTTGTAGATAACCATCGGCTTCTTCTCTTCTAAATTATGGATCTTGTCCATCTGCCAGATATTTAATCCAGCAGATAGCAGAATCCAGATAACTATGAATCGTTTCATTTTCATCATCACAAAACACCACCATTTAATTTATTGAATTCTTCTTTAGTGAACCCTTGACTAATAGTTATTTCAAAGTTTCTAAAAGAAATCTCACCAGATTGTAATTTACTTGCATTAATATTCCCAGATTTTACAACACTAGCATCTGGAATAAAAGTTTCGAAAACTCTCCCCATAGCGGAAAAAGTATTCCCTCCATCTGTACTGATTTTAATACCTATGGGGTAACTGTTAAACAGTTTACGATACTTCCTAATCAATCGTTTTCGTGTTTTATTTAGAGACATCACTCAACCTCCTCATTTTTTATTGATTCATACGCTCTTTTATAAGCATCCAAATATAGAAATACTATTTCAGACACTTTTTTACCAGCGAATTCAAGAGTCTCATAGTATTCTGAATCTTGTTCACTCAGGAATTCTCGAACAGTATCAGTAATGTGTTTGAATCCATGCCGATCATCGAAATATTCAAATAGTTCATCAAAATAATATCGATCATTTTCGTCTAAGTCTTCATATCGCTTATTATCAAAGAAATACTCAAGAATAATTTTTTTAGCTTCATCTTCATCATAAACAAAAAGATGTCGACTAGATGCTTTGATTTTTTCAATAAAATATCCAGCGTTGTTTGTGAAATCCTTATAGAAATCTTCCCAACTACCCATATTATTAAAATTTACTGCAACCAACTCACCGAAATCACCTGTGATGGCTAGAGATGAATTTTTCTTATCGAAAATATATCTTAGATTATACATTAGATTATATTCTGGACTATGATAATCAATGATTGTAATATCATCTAATTCGATTTTTTTAGCAATGTGCTTGTTAAAATAGTGTGCAAATGATTCCATCACTCAACCTCCTCCACTTCAAATAGTGGACTATTAAACACTTCACCAAAACCATAATATTCTAGTTCCTTTCGTGTAAATTTTTCGTTATTTTTCCAATTGTTAAAAAAATGGAATCCAGTTTCTGTTTGATTTAGATAATCATCTGTATTTTTTAACTTGACTTTGTATTTTGGCTCTTTCTCGGCCTCATAGTCAGTCAACCACGCTCGAGCGAAAAGTTCTTGGTTGTTTTTGTCATTAAGCCATTTCTTCACGAATTCGCTTTTTTTAGCGTAGAGATGGATGTTGTTACTATCTAGTGCATCACGCAAACTAAAATTTTTTAAAAGTTGGCATTCGAAAATCCAGTTATCCATAAAATTAGGGAGAAGCACTTTATTCAATTCTTGCCGAATCTTATCAGCATCTTTCAATTGATTTCCAACCCATTCTCCTTCAAGTTTACCTTGTTCGTAACCACTACGATATTTCATCAAACCGTAGTCGTCCCCTAATTCTTTAAGGATATCATTAAGCCATCTAGTCTGTGTCGTCGGATCAAACCCTCTGATTCGACGAACGACATCTTTTAACTTGAACGGCAATGGTTCTGGTTCGTCCAAAGACCGTAAGTCTTTCAAAACTAAATCAACCGAGGTCATTTTTTTCTTGCTAGTTTTAAATTTTTCATATCGTTCAATTAGTCCCTGAATGTTCATTCTCAAACTCCTCGCTTTCTTTAAAATCATCAACATAAAAATAATTGATATTCTTAGGGTTGACAGACAAATTTCTAATCCTCATCAAATTTCCATTGTTGAACTGACTAGTAATCTTCGTAAGTTCTTTTTCTGTAAAGTTTCTTACTAGAAAACTAAGTTCTTCACCATTAGTGAAGTGAATTTTTATTTTTTGATAATTGCTAACTTGTTCACTTTCAGGTTCATAACCAAGCAAGTATCCTACGCTTACTCCAAAATAATCTGCTAACTCATCTGCTCTATTCGTTTTGATTTGGCTTTCTCCATTTTCCCAACGTTGAATACACCGAGTTGGTGCAGCTATTGCTTCAGATAATTCCTGCTGAGTCAACCCTTTTTCTTTTCTTAATTGTTTTAATCTATTCATCCTTCACACCTCCCTAAAATGGCAATCCATCATCTGGAATATCCATCGGATCACTTGCTCCAAAACTTGGTGGCATCTGGTTTTCCATGCTTGACTGATTCGCAGAATTATCCTTCTTTTCAAGTGTTTGAAAGCTTTCAGCTACAACTTCCGTCACATAGACACGTTGTCCTTGCTGATTATCATAGCTACGAGTCTGGATGCGGCCTGTGATTCCTACCAGATTCCCTTTTTTGCACCAGTTTGCGAAATTTTCAGCCTGTTGGCGCCACATAATGCAACTGATAAAATCAGCTTCACGATCACCTGCCTGATTCTTAAAATTGCGATTCACTGCCAAACTGAAAGTCGCAACAGCCACATTTGATGGCGTGTATCGTAACTCAGGATCTCGAGTCAAGCGACCTACTAACACAACATTATTGATCATTTCCTATCTCCTTCTTCATTTTCTAAAACGGCATTTTGTGTAAAAGTATTGCCAATTTTATAGTATTTGTATTCCTCGGCTGTCACTTCAAATGTTTCTTCAACGTGCTTATTTCCTGCATGTCCAGAAACGACCAGAATATATCTTCTTTTGGTTCTTGTTGGCACAAGTACCGAACTTTTTCCTGTATTAACAGGTATGAACGTTGTATGAGGTTCATCAATGTACTTATCTACCACCGTCCCATTCGAAATCTGGTGACATGCTACGAGGAAGGACACGAGTAAAATAACACATAGAATTTTAAAATATCTCACTCCTTGACCTCCAAAAATTCTGGATTTTCGTAGATGTTTCCAATGACTTTGTAATACGGTAGGAATCTCTTTGCGATATCAATCCGATAGGTGCGACTTAGACCATCACCGTACCAGCGACCTTTGTCTTTGTCATACTTGACAATAAAGGTATATTCTGTTTGTATCTGATGATGTAAGATATCACCTTCAAAAACTTCTGTACCTTCCTTGTCAAAAAGTCCTGTTGATTGGCCTAGCGTGTCAGGATTTACTGGACACCAAGAACCAATAGTAATATACTGTTCGTTAGCTTCAATAACTTGATTGATAATAAATGAATACCCTTCATCTTCAATCAAGTACCCATACTTCCACTCTTCTTCGCTAAAAGCTTCAACGGAACGACCTCTAAATCTTGGTATCATTTGGCAAATCCTCCTCTTTGACAAACACCCCGTCAATCATCTTACCTTTGCGGTCCTTGATGACTTCATAAGCTTCTTCTAAACAACTTTCAGCTGTAGTTCCATTGCAAAATGAAACCGTACTAATCACGCTATCAAGAAACATCAGGTCTGCCTTAATTAAAGGAATCTGTGTCTCATTGTGGCAGACATGAGCGTATAGTTTCTGAGCGATATTGCCCAAACTTGAAACCATCAGCAGCAATTCAAGTTCCTGTTGATTGGCTGAAATCTGAGCACCGTTCTTGATTTGTTGATCAGGCCCAATCAAAACTACCTGAATATCACCAAGAGCATCATAAATCAATTCAGATTTATCCTTGGCAATACCCTCAAACAATTCACCCGACTCTTCCATCAATTTCAAGAATTGTTTGACAGGATTTGCTTTATGTAGATTTCTATCAACAAACCACTGTTGAACCTTTTCTTCTAAATTCATTTTTGTATTCATCTTATTTTTCCTCCGTTTTCTTCGTAATCAAGTAGTAGCAATCAGCTACTCCGTAGTCAATCCTGATGTTCTCACCACTCATGCTTTTCCGAAATCGTGGATGGCTGATTGCTGAGTAACTAGCTTGATGTTTCTTTAGTTCATTGATTGCACTATGTATGTGGCCGAAACTCCCAATGAGTATCTTGCGGTGACCGTTGTAAATGAAGTAGAGCTCAATCATCTTTGCAAAACTCCTTGTAGATTTTTTCGAAAATTTCTGACACCAATTTTTCAGGTATATTAGATCTCTCGTTGTATGATTTTGAGAAGTTCTTCCACTCTATGTCCTGCTTGATAATTTTATTCTTAAGATTAAGTTCAACATTGCTTCCAAAAATCGTCCGCTTTTGTAAAGGATAATCATAATTATTGTATCTAGCTAGGTTTTTGTATGGAATTCTGAATCCAATAACATCCTCAATGTAGGGCCACAGTCTGTCAGCTGCTGGATTCTCAATAACCCAAAATTGTGGTCTATATCTTTTTATGATTTCTATTGTGTTGAAAGCTGTTAGCTCGCCATTGACCCTTTTTAAAAATTGCCTGTCGTACTGATAATTTATATATGCTGACTCGTAATCCTTATTTGCCCTGATCGTGAACGGTGAAGGTCTTACTTGTGGAGCAAACAAGCTATCAGACACATCATTGCGTTTCCAACACGCATTCCCATTTTCCATGGCAGAAGCATTTGACCATGATTCGCATGGTGGACTAGCTATTACAAGGTCAGGTTTTGGTAATTTGTCTAACACGTCAAAGAGCGTGTTATCTCCAAATAAACGTTTGTAATCAGCAAGGTCCAGATTTATAAAATGATTGTTCTTGTTTTCTATATCCATTCCGATTGAATAGATTTCAATATTCGCCCCCCCCGAACTATTCAGAGAGTTAGCACCCTTGAAGTAAGAACCATTCCCACTATCAAAGAGTGCCCAGACTGTCATTTTCCTTATGATCAATACCTCCAATCATCCCTTCACCTCAACTGGATAGAAATTCCCAAAAGAACCTCTCAATGCCTTGCCTACCTGCAACGCAACTGCACGAGAAATAAACCGCATAGCTTTTCGCTCGTCCGAATACGAGACATCAATTCCAGTCACACTAATAGCCACAGACATCAAGAACGGTTTATCTTCTCTTGTCCCATGTTTTAAGATAAACATCAGCCACCTCCATTTTCAAGCCTTTCAAGTAGTTCACGTTTACGCTCTTCAAGCTCCTTCTTGGTCTCATCACTGGTATTATTAACGTAATTAGGCTGTGACCATTCAGGAACATTTGATTTCTGATTACCTGGGCGTTTGCTGATTTTGCTTTCTTTATACGCTCGTTCACGTTCCTCGACTGCTGCAATCGTCAAAACTCCATCGTTCTTCCAATTGGTTAAAATCGCTCTGATATAACTAAAATTTCTTTTACCATTATCAGCGGCAAGACCAATTGCTTTCAGGACAACTTTCGCTTCCATGCCATCTAATGTGATGAACTCTTTCAAGAGTTCAAATTGAGTTCCATCTAACGGAGCGATACGAGATTGATATTCTTCGACGATGAGTGCGACTGGATTTTCATCTATATCTTTCTCTATCTCTGTATCTATATCTTTCTCTATATCTTTATCTCCGTTGCAAGTTGTTGCAATGGTGTTGCAATGCAACTCCCTCAACTCTCTATGCTTGCGACTTCTGCGAGTGCTTGCTGTCTCACTACCAACCATCTCAGGAACTTGTTCTAAGAAATAATCTCTGTCATTTTTTCTAGTCAGCAAGCCCTTGCTCTCCAAGAAAATCAAAGTGATTTTAATATCTTCAACATTCTCATCAATGACAAGAGCAATTTCTTCAGCAAGATTATCAGCAAGTCCATCGTAGTAGATGTGCCCACCATCCTCTAAACTAATCAACATCATTTTGAGATAGATGATAGTATGTGTATCGCCACCAGCAATCTTCCGAAGCAATTTCATTTCTTTAGATTTGAAAAAATCTTGAGCTAGTTGAATCCAGTAGTATCGCTTATTTTTAACTACCATCGATGCCCTCCGTTTTAATCCACAAATGTTTCTTTTCGTGTCACGGGATCAATGTCAACACGTCGACCAGTTTTAAAATCGATAAAGCCTTTTTCAACTTGTGGCGCTTGAAATTGAATCTTCTTCTTTGGTCTCATGGCCATTTTAAGCTTGATATTCATAATCAGCGATTCAATAAAGACCACTGAAACTACTGTGCATACTGCGATAATTTGTAAATTGTTCATGTTTTTTATCCTCTTTTTGTGCTATAATATAGTCAAATAATTTTGCTAAGACCTTGTCCAGAAGCCTTTTAGTAAAGTTATTATATTTGATTAGAGAGCCATTCTTTGATGGCTCTTTTTGACCATTTCTTACCAGGTAATTCCTTTGGAAATCCCTTTAAGTAACGATAATTATCTGAAAATGTGGCATACTTAATTCCTAGAAAATCACAGGTAGTGTTCACATCCATCAACTCTGGATAGTGATCACTATCTTTTTCTATCTCGACTAGCCTTGTGATTGTGTCCTTAATAATGGACTTAATCCATTCAGACAGTGAAAGTAGAACATTGTCCATCTTCTTCCCCTCCTACCCTTCGTCAAATGAGTTCAATTTCATGATTTTCATCTTGGTATTGGTGCTTGGCTCCCAAGTCATCCAATATTTCAATGCTGCTTCTGCAAATTTCTTTGGTAGCAAGTCATAGCGACTAATGTTGAAGTGGTCCTTGAAATCAATCTCAGCTTGTCTGAATACTGATTGAGCGAAGATTTTATCAGCATAAGCTGGACTATCAATTCCGCCCAAGCAAGCTACCACACGAGCCTTACGCTTCTTCAGTAGTGATTGAGCATAGCTTGGATGAATCGGTTGTTCACTCTTGAGATAGTCGATATCTTCAAGCATGGTCGCCTGTTGCTCACGCAATTTCTTTTGGCCAGTAAATAGAGCGATGAAAGCATCCTCATCCAAGTCCTCTCGGATAAATCCGCCTTGTTTTCGAATAGCTGGCAAAACCTCTGATGTAACCCAACGCTTAAACTCTTTTGCTTGTGGAAGTTTACTTGAAAGAATGAGAGAATAGAGACCAGATTCGTTGATGATGATAGTATTTTGTGTTCGACCTAAATTGTCGGTGAGTCCGTATTTCACGGAGTCATCTTCATCAACGTGCCGAGAAATTGCATCCAGAGGTTTAGCATACCCCAAAATATCTGCAACATCTTTCCCAACGAACCAAGGCTCGTCATCAATTGTCAAAGTACGGACTTCCTGTCCGTGGAAGTTAAAAATTTCGTTCATATTCCTACTCTCCTAAATCAACCCAAGTTTCGTCAATTCCTAAAACATCACAAACTCGGTTTTTTAATTTATCGCTACCTTTACCATATTTCAATAATTCTGAAATGGTAGGTTTCTTCACTCCACAAGCACGGGCAAGGTGTGTTTGTGTCATTCCTTCTGAATTCAGTTTAGCCTTAACTAACTGAATCCATTTTTGATGTTGTTGGCTCATCCCTGACCTCCTTTTTAAAAAATTATCTAAAAAGTTAGCGAACTGCTTGACAAATTCTAAAACTAGTTTTAGAATATAGACATAGAGAAAAGACCTACTAAAAGTAAGTTTTACCTATATAAAACGGACGCCAATCAGTTTTGTAAGGCTTTAATTTTTAGTTATCTTGTTCGCTAACTCTTTAGCTTACGAATACTATTTTAAAACTAGTTTTAGAATTTGTCAATAGTTTTTATAACTAATTTTAAAATATTTTTTCGTAATGCTTAGAAAGGTTGAAATATCAATGTTCTTAGCATTCGACAGAATTAAAGAATTGGCTGATAAACAGAAAATTTCTTTAAATATTTTAGAAGAAAAGTTAGGATATAGTACAAATTATCTTTATAGTCTAAAAAAAGGTAATCCAAAATCTGACAGACTACAAGAAATAGCCGATTATTTTGGTGTTAGTACAGACTACTTATTAGGTCGTACTGAAAATCCTAATCTTGCAGATGATGCCAAGGAGTATACATGGCAAGGGAAAGTTCTAAATGTTGAAGAAATGGCATCGAATGTCATGATGTTTGGCGGTCGAGAATTAACAGATGAAAAGAAAAAAATCATCCAGTCTATCATTGAAGGTTATCTAAAAGAAGCTGGTGATTAGAGGTATTGCTTAGTGACTGAAAAAGAAATTATAAGTCATTTTCAGATTCGTATTATCGATTTTGATGGAGATTTGATGCCTGATGAATTTGGATTTTACGAAAAAGAAACCAATACAGCTTTCCTGTCGAGTAAACTTAGTAAAAAAGAGAGGGTTAAGGTCCTACTTCATGAACTAGGACACAAGGACCATACACGCTCAGAGTACCAGAACGCTCGCCTGCGCTGTGAAAACGAAGCTGATAGGAATATGATCCATCATCTCGTAAAAGACGCACTAGAAAGCTTAGACGACCCCAAAGAGTTTGATTACCTCAAATTCATGTCCTACTATGATCTAAAAACTATGACGAATGAAATCATGGTAAAAGAGGAATATTATAATTTAGCAAATATAATTTAAGGAGATGTTATGAAAAAAGAAAAAGATTCTAAACCTTTTTATAAAAAAGTTTGGTTTTGGATATTGGTAGCTATCTTAGCTATCGGTGGTTCAAATGCTCTTACAAAACAAACGTCAAGCAAAGCAGACGAAGAAAAAGCAAGTGCACTTAAAACAGCTCAAGAACTTGTCGAAAGTAAAGCATCATTTTCTGAAAAAACACTTCTTTGGTATTTAACAGAAAGTGCGAGTCACAAATATTCAAAGAAAGCTGCTCAATATGCTGTTGAGAATGTTGGTGATGTTTGGGTTAATGAAGCGCTCGATATTGCAAAAGAAGAAAGAAGTGAAGGTAAGACTGACCCAGAAATACTTAAAAGTTTGACAGATAAAGATGCTCAGTTTACTGAAGAACAGGCCCTGAAAGCTATTGAAAAATTAAATGAATAAAAAAAGCCCCACAATCGCCCTCGCCAAAGTTTGATTGTGAAGCTAACCATTATAAAAAATCAGCCATTAAAAAGGCCTCTTTTCTATACCCTATTTTACACCATGAAAGGGGTGATGTCAATATTCTCAATGTTTAGACCTTGTCCAGAAGCTGATAAACAAGGAGAATACAATGAAATATAATAAAACAAAATACCCAAATATCTATTACTATGAAACTGCAAAAGGCAAACGTTATTACATCAGACGCTCTTTCTATTTTCATGGTAAAAAGAAAGAGATTACTAAAAGTGGTCTCACAACCCTTCCACAAGCTCGTGCAGCCTTGGCAGAGATTGAGCAACAAATCCACGATCAGGAGTTAGGTATCAATACGAATCTAACACTTGATAAGTATTGGGATATCTATTCTGAAAAGAGATTGTCAACAGGGCGCTGGAATGACACTTCCTACTACCTCAATGACAACCTCTATAAAAACCATATTAAACCCAAGTTTGGTTCTGTTCTGCTTAAAAACCTGGACAGAAATGATTATGAACTCTTTATCGCTGACAAGTTGCAGAACCATACCCGATACACTGTTCAAACCCTCAATTCCAGTTTCATGGCATTGTTGAATGATGCAGTAAAAAATGGAAATCTGCTCTCAAATCGCTTGAAAGGTGTTTTTATCGGACAGAGTGATATTCCTGCAGCTAACAAGAAATTGACTCTCAAGGAATTCAAGACTTGGATGGCAAAGGCAGAAGAAATCATGTCAAAACAATTCTACGCTCTAACCTATCTGACCATTTTTGGATTGAGAAGAGGAGAAGTCTTTGGATTGCGCCCAATAGATGTCACTCAGAACGACAGTGGACGGGCTATACTGCATCTTAGAGATAGCCGAAGCAACCAGACATTGGAAGGGAAAGGAGGGCTTAAAACGAAGGATTCAGAGCGATATGTCTGCCTTGATGACATCGGAACAGACCTTATCTATTATCTGATAGCTGAAGCTTCTAAGATTAAGCGAAAGTTAGGGATTATCAAGGAGCAACAAAAAGATTATATCACCCTGAACGAAAAAGGTGGGCTCATCAATCCAAACCAGCTAAATAGAAACTTCAATCTAGTGAATGAAGCAACAGGTCTACATGTAACCCCTCACATGATGCGCCACTTCTTCACGACTCAGAGCATTATTGCAGGAATCCCACTTGAACAATTAAGTCAGGCGCTAGGCCATACAAAGGTTTATATGACGGATCGTTATAACCAAGTTGAGGACGAATTAGCCGAAGCGACAACAGACCTATTTCTTAGTCATATTCGCTAAAAAGTCCCCGCCACAACCTCAAAAAGTCCCCGCCAATTCCCCGACCAAAATCCGAAAAATACCGGAAAATATCGGAAAATTATTTTTAGAATAGTCCCAAAAAGCCTGAAATAGAGCCAAAAAACTCCACCAGTTCCGGTGGAGTTAAGGGAGATTATTATGAAAAAGAAAAGTTTAGGATTTCATTAAATAAAGGGTACTCAATGAAAATCGAAATCAGACTAGGCAGATAGACGCAAGCATAACTATAGTTAGCTAAGTCGACTCTAACGAAGGTTGATGAGATTTTCGAAGAGTATTAGGAGGTCTTTATTTAATGATTATATAATACACAAGGAGACTTAAAATTCCCTTAATTTTTAAATCAATCACTAACAATTTTCTTTAACAGCTGTTTGACCTGCAATACGTCCAAAAGTAAAGATATCCGTAAGCGAATTTCCTCCTAGACGGTTACCTGCATGGAGTCCACCTGCGACTTCTCCGGCAGCATACAAACCAGGGATAATCTGACCGTTTTCATTCAAAACGTGTGTTAAAGTATCAATCTTGAGTCCACCCATTGTATGGTGAACGGCTGGTTTTCTTGGTGTTGCGTAAAATGGCGCAACCTCACACTTGAGATCAAAACTACCTTTATTAAATTCAGGATCAAAACCTGCATCTACATAGGAATTGTAATTCTTAATCGTTTCCACTAGAACTTGTGGATTTACACCAATCTGAACCGCCAACTCTTCTATCGTATCTGCACGATAGAGAGTACCTGCTTTGACTTGGGCATCGATTTTTTCTTGGCTAGTATTGTAGGCAGTTTCCTTGATACGTTCATCTGCGATTAGATAGAACAAGCCTCCATTATCAATCGCCGCTTGAGATAGCTTGTCTCGGCTACCGTACTCATCTACAAAGCGCTTACCTTCAGTATTTACCATGATGAAGTTTGCTGGAGGAACTTGAAGTCCTGAGAAAAGAGCTCCTGTCACTGGATCGGATACTGGCATCATTTGACTAAAGCCCATATCCACTAAATCTGCACCTACACTTTGCCCTAAAAGAATACCATCTCCTGTTACAGCTGGTGTATTAGATGTAGCAATATCATCTGCAATTTCAGTCCAGTAGGTATTGTATTTTTGTAGCATCTTTGTATTGGCACCAAATCCTCCAGAAGCTAGAACAACGGCATCTGCATTGACAATGATGGTTTGACCGTTTCGACCTTCTGCTCTGACACCCTTGACAGCCCCGTCTTTTACAAGCAATTCTTTAACTGGAGAATCTGTCAAAATCTTGCCACCATGTTCTAGAACATATTTTTGTAGGACGGATATAAAGGCATACCCCATTGGTTGAACCGGCTTATGGCCACGACGCCAAAGGGCTCCAACTGGCATTGTCACTTCGCTACGAACAAATTCAACGCCGATGTCTTCCAACCAACGAACAGACTCTAAAGCGCGCTCAGTTAGGACAGATACTAAATCATATTGGCCATGGATTTCATTTCCTTGTAAATCTTTTCGTTTCCCACCGATATAGGTTTGGATACGATAGAGCAAGGTAGAATCGAACAAATAGCTCGGGTTCTGCAAATACTGTTCAACCTCAACTTTCAAGGCTCTAAAGTCCTCTAGATATTCTGGATCAATCGTTGATTCATCTGTCGCAATCAATTCTTGAAGCGTATGTGCCTCACCTGGATGAGCTGCGAAGGTTCCTTGCCATGCTGGATCTGGTGCATTCATTGGACCACCTGCACGAACAGTATTTCCTCCAATTGCAGGAAATTTCTCAACAACAATTGGCTTCTTACCCGCTTGTAAGACTGCTGCAGCCGCAGCTAAACCAGCTCCTCCACCTCCGACGATGACAACGTCTGCCTGATAGGTCTTATCTTCTTTATCTAAGGCTGATGGAGCTTTGGAACGTTTCCGTAAAACATCTGGATTTGCACTGGCTTGTTTGACTGCACGCGCAACTCCATCTAAAACACCATTTGAAGTCACAGAAGCTCCTGACACCGCATCGACGTTCAAGGTCTGTCCCTCAATGATTTCTGCTGGAATACGGATAAAGACGACATCTGCGATTCCTGAAGATTCCCCAGAAGAATCGATTTCAATTTTTTCAATACGGTCCTCAGAAACCGTGACATCCATCGGTAATTTACCATTATGGCCTTCAGTTGTAACATGGTAAGTCCCCGGTTCAAAGCGGACTTCTTCAGGAAGATTTAGTTGGTTTGCGACGGATACAAAGCGAAGGAAGCGATAAAAACAACTATCTAGGAAATCAACGGTTCGCTCATCAATCAAATCTCCATTATCATCAAACGCTCGATGCGCTCGACCAAGTAAAAACTCACTACCTGGCATAGCTGTTGCATTTACCCCAGGAGCATCCAGAATCTGACGAAGATGAAGTTGGGCACGTGAAGAACCTTGAATATCGTAAGAAGCTCCGACAATCATTGTCGGCTTTCCGTCTAGCGGATGAATGTTAAAAGACAACCACTCGAGCAAGCTATTCAAACTTGATGGAATCGTATGATTGTGCTCGGGTGTCGAGATAATGACACCATCAGCTTCTGAAATAGCTTGATTAAACTTCTGAATAATAGGTGTATCTGTTTGATCATCTGTTTCATTGAACATTGGTACATCTGTTATCTCTAAAATCTCAATATCCGCTTTCTGAGCAAAATGTCTTTTCATAAATTGCAAGAGGTTGCGATTATAGGATTTTTTTGCATTAGTCCCAACAATAGCTACTAATTTCATGGATTGTTCTCCTTTCTTGAAATACTTATGCTTTCAACCATTCTTCCCAAATGAAAGATTTCTTACGATTTGTATCTTCTGGTTTGACCAAAGCCTTTGTTAATTCAACAAAGTTTTGAAACTCTGAAAAATGTTCTTCTAGTTCTGCAACCTTTTCAGGATTGTTCAAATGACACTCATCATCTAGGACTTGCTCAGAATGACCTAGAAAGAACTCCGTACCAGGCATAACTCTCGCTTTAAGCTCCGGCGCATCTAAAATCTGACGTAAATGTGCCTGCGCTCTAGATGTTCCTAGCAAACCGAGAGAAGCACCAACAATCATCGTTGGTTTATTGATTAAGGCACGACTGGTATAAGCAATCCACTCCAAAGCAGAGGCCAAAGGTGCTGGTATCGTGTGGTCGTACTCAGGTGTTGAAATAATGACACCATCTGCGGCAAGAATTTTTTCTGAAAAAGCTTGAACTTCAGCTGGCGCTTGCTTGTCCTCAGGTTCGTTAAATGCTGGCAATTGTTTGATTTCCAATACCTCAATGTCGGCTTTATCCGAAAAGTGCTTTTGCATAAATTTCAAGAGTTTCCGATTGGTTGAGCGATCTGAATTGGTTCCAACGATAGCAACTAGTTTCATCTTGGTACCCCTTTCATTTATTTAATCTACTTTCATTATACTACTTTAGAAAATCTTGTAAATCCTTGATAATAAAGACCGTGTTATTCTATCAGATTATCGTACTTTAGTACAAGTTCGTGAAAAAATTAACAAAATATCTTCTTAAACTATTGACCAGCTTCCTTAACTATGATATAGTCTTGGTGAAAAAATATACATTTAAGGAGGATGTTTTTATGAAAGAGACATTCAATCGTTGGAGGATTTTAGTCGCGTCTACAGCCATTCTTCTTTGCACAGGTGCCGTCTATTCCTTTTCTGTTTTTGCCGGACCACTTAGCAGCTCAACAGGCTGGTCCATGTCTGATATTATGTTAGCATTTGCTATCAACTCTGCAATCGGCCCTATCCCCATGATTCTCGGAGGTTATTTAGTTGACAAAGGTTATGTAAAATGGACCATCGCCCTCGGCGCTCTTCTATTTGCTAGCGGATTTTACTTAACCGGCTATGCCAATTCACCAGCCATGCTTTATTTGACCTATGGATTAATGGCCGGGCTTGGTCAAGGTTTTGCCTATTCGGGTGCGCTCTCCAATTCACTTCGTCTCTTCCCTGATAAACGTGGCTTAGCCTCTGGAATTCTGACAGGCGGCATGGGATTTGCCGCAGTCATCGCTTCCCCAGTCGCGAGCAATCTCATTCAACAACAAGATGCCTTCTTTGCTTTTCGTACAATTGGGCTAGTCTATATTGTTGTTATCATCTGTGCAATTTTCTTTATCAAGGCAGCTCCAAGCGGCTACCAACCAGCAGGCTGGAAAGCTCCAGTACAAACTAAGCAAGGACCTACTAATAAAAACTGGAAACAAATGCTACAAAGTCCTCTGTTTTACATTATCATTAGCATGTTCTTTGTTGGCGCCTTTTCTGGTTTGATGATTGCCTCTCAAGCATCACCAATCGGTCAATCAATGTTTGGACTCTCTACTGGTACTGCAGCTCTCTATGTCTCTCTTTATTCAATCGCAAACTCTAGTGGTCGTTTTATCTGGGGATCACTTTCTGATAAAATCGGTCGTTCAAAGACCTTATTGATTATTTATTCTGTCATTGTCCTAGCTTTATTCTCCCTAACTATCGTCCCTGGTCAACTCGGGTTTACCTTAGGAATTATTGGACTTGGTATCTGCTTTGGCGGTGTTATGGGGGTCTTCCCATCTATCGTCATGGAAAATTACGGTCCTGCAAATCAAGGAGTCAACTACGGTATCGTCTTCACTGGATATTCTTTAGCAGCATTTTTCGCTCCCAAAGTCGCAGTTCAAATGGCAATGGCTAATGATGGAAATTATAGTGTAGCTTTTTATGTTGCTATTGCTTTAGCCTTCATTGGACTTATGCTTACTATTTTTTATATGAAAAATAGCATAAAAATCTAGTTATCCGCATAAAAACTGGACTTATCACACTTTATCAAGGTCAAAACCACTCAATTTACTACTAATTTACTACTTATGAATGAGCTTTGATACGACGATTTATCCTTGAAAAGTGAAGATATAAAGATACTTCCAATAAAATTTGAATATTTAATAGGTAGACACTTCAAAAAATGAGGTGTCTATTTTTTTACCCGATTTTGAAAGGAAGTGAACTTATGAAAACAAAAAATCAAGAATCAAAAGGTCGTTCCCCACTCTTTAAGACCATCAAACATTCATTCAGCCAATAAAAAAGAAAGGATAGGTAAAAATATGGAACTTAAATTTGTGATTCCCAACATGGAAAAAACATTCGGCAATTTAGAATTTGCTGGCGAGGATAAAGTCGTTCAGCGAAGAATCAACGGACGGCTAACTGTCTTATCAAGAAGCTATAATCTCTATTCTGATGTTCAAAGAGCAGATGATATTGTGGTGGTGCTTCCTGCTGAAGCTGGCGAAAAACATTTCGGCTTTGAGGAACGTGTGAAGTTAGTCAATCCACGTATTACCGCAGAGGGCTACAAAATCGGCACTCGTGGTTTTACAAATTACCTTTTACATGCTGACGACATGATAAAAGAATAAAGAAAGAGAGGAAAAATGATGAGATTAGCAAATGGCATTGTATTAGATAAAGACACGACTTTTGGAGAATTGAAATTCTCTGCTCTACGTCGTGAAGTGAGAATCCAAAATGAAGACGGGTCGGTTTCAGATGAAATCAAGGAACGTACCTATGACTTAAAATCCAAAGGACAAGGACGCATGATTCAAGTAAGTATTCCTGCCAGCGTGCCTTTGAAAGAGTTTGATTATAACGCACGGGTGGAACTTATCAATCCCATTGCGGACACCGTTGCTACTGCCACCTATCAAGGAGCAGATGTTGACTGGTATATCAAGGCAGACGATATTGTGCTGACAAAGGATTCTAGTTCATTCAAAGCTCAACCACAAGCAAAGAAAGAACCGACACAAGACAAATAGTCGCTAGGTAGAAAGGAGACTTTTTCGCATGAAACAGCGTGGTAAAAGGATTCGCCCATCTGGTAAAGATTTAGTCTTTCATTTTACGATAGCGTCACTCCTGCCTGTTTTCCTGCTGGTTGTCGGACTGTTTCATGTGAAGACAATCCAGCAGATCAACTGGCAGGATTTTAACCTATCACAAGCAGATAAGATTGACATTCCCTATTTAATTATCAGTTTCAGTGTCGCAATTCTTATCTGCTTGCTGGTAGCGTTTGTATTCAAACGGGTTCGCTATGATACGGTTAAACAACTTTACCACCGTCAAAAACTGGCAAAGATGATACTTGAAAACAAGTGGTATGAATCTGAACAGGTCAAAACAGAGGGTTTCTTTAAAGATAGTGCTGGTCGTACAAAGGAAAAGATAACCTACTTCCCTAAAATGTATTATCGACTTAAAAATGGCTTGATACAGATACGGGTGGAAATCACGCTGGGAAAATATCAAGACCAACTCTTACACTTGGAAAAGAAATTAGAGAGTGGCTTGTACTGTGAGCTGACGGATAAAGAGTTAAAGGATTCCTATGTGGAATATACTTTGCTCTATGACACCATAGCCAGTCGTATTTCTATTGATGAAGTAGAAGCTAAAGATGGTAAACTTCGCTTAATGAAAAACGTATGGTGGGAATATGATAAGCTCCCTCATATGTTGATTGCTGGTGGTACAGGTGGCGGTAAAACTTACTTTATACTGACACTGATTGAAGCCTTGCTTCATACAGATTCAAAACTGTATATTCTTGACCCGAAAAATGCTGACCTTGCGGACTTAGGTTCTGTGATGGCAAATGTCTACTATAGAAAAGAAGACTTGCTTTCTTGCATTGAAACATTCTATGAAGAAATGATGAAACGTAGTGAGGAAATGAAGCAGATGAAGAACTATAAGACTGGCAAAAATTATGCTTACTTAGGTCTCCCGGCACACTTCTTAATCTTTGATGAATACGTCGCTTTCATGGAAATGCTGGGAACAAAAGAAAACACCGCAGTTATGAATAAGCTGAAACAGATTGTCATGTTAGGTCGTCAAGCTGGCTTCTTTCTAATACTGGCTTGTCAACGTCCAGACGCAAAATATTTAGGCGACGGAATCCGTGATCAGTTTAATTTCAGAGTGGCTTTAGGTCGTATGTCTGAAATGGGCTATGGCATGATGTTTGGCAGTGACGTACAAAAGGATTTCTTCTTAAAGCGAATCAAAGGTCGTGGCTATGTTGATGTAGGAACAAGTGTCATATCAGAGTTTTATACTCCCCTTGTACCAAAAGGATATGATTTCTTGGAGGAAATTAAAAAGTTATCCAACAGCAGACAGTCCACGCAGGCGACGTGCGAAGCGGAAGTCGCAGGTGTGGACTGATCTTGCTGGCTGGTGTGGCAATAGCCACGCCAGCACTTAACCCCCCGTATCTAATTCCGAGAATACATTTGAAATAAAAAAGAATGCTGACAAATCAACATTCTCTTTATGTTCATTTTGATAAACATTATAAAATTTGTCTGTTTAGCTACCAAAAAGCTACCAACAAATTTGGAATTATTTTTAATATGATTTATACCAAAAGTCAAGTATCAAATTTTCTAGATGATATGATTCTATTTAGATAATGATAATTTTTCTACTAATCATCCTTTTAAAATAGCACTAACAACCTTCATTCGTTATCAGAAATACATCACTAATGCCATTAAGCTTCCCTATTCTAATGCCAAACTTGAAGCAACCAATAAACTCATCAAAGATATTAAACGTAATGCTTTTGGTTATAGGAGCTTTGACAACTTTAAAAAACGCATTTATCTCGCTTTAAACAGCAAAAAAGCGAGAACATCATTTGTTCTCGCTAGAGCTTAACTTTGCCACCCACTACTGTTGACAAAGAGCCTAAATTCCATGAGATAGGCGTTCATTAAAATTTTAATTTATCAAATTTAGCTTTGACATTGGACTTGAATTCTTCAATTTTGGCTTGACGTTCGGCCTTGCGCTCTGCTTTCATTTGTGCACGTGCTTGATTGTAGAGATCAGCTTGGACTTTGAGAGCAGCTTCGACTTCAGCCGTTACAGTTGCAACATCCCAGCGAACGATCTCAGTGTCATATTTAGTGAAATAACCATCAATGACTTCTTCGTTAGTTTCTTGAACAAGAGCGATAATTGCTGTTTCACCTGCCACTAACTTGCGTGACACGACATCAATCAATCCTGATTCGGTTGTATCAACCGTATCACCAACAACTAACCCATAAAGACCGCCTGCTGCGCTACCATAGAGTGCACCAAGTGGACCAGCAATAAGTCCAACAAAGCCACCAATAAGACCCCCTGTCAGTGTTGCATCAGTAGTTGAATCATCAAAGTCAAAACGCTCTTTTTCAACAATACGACCTCCTTGATTTTCAACAAGAGCAATTTGAGCAACTTTTGTATTTTCAGTTTGTCTAAAGGCTTTTAACTCAGCAAAAGCTTGATATGCTTGACTTTCAGTTTTAAAAATTGAAACAACTAGATTTTCCATAAGGTTGCACCTCTTTCTTTAGTATAATCTAAGTTTACGCTAATATTGGACCATTTTCAAGAAATAGCATGCGACAAATATTCAATTTTGTCGCAGATTGGTCTTGAAGTTTTGCCTTGCCTGCTGGTATAAGGTGGTCATATCTTTAGCTAGTTCATCAGATTTAATGGAATGATCTGTAAAATAGAGTTCTATCAGTCCGAGCATTCCTGTACTATAAAAATGAACAATATATTTATTTTTACTCAATACATCCTTGTCAAAATTATTTACAGTTTGTTTATGGATAACATTCCAGAAAATCGTAAGTATCAACTCAAAGTATTTACTCCCTTTTAGGTGGCGAATGTGTTGTTTGAGAGTGTCTAATTTAAAAAGAAAAAGTTCGAAACTCTCAAAACTACCATCAGATAGAAATATGCGGTCTAAATCGGTTGTCAGTTCTGATTTAAGGCCATAGTTTAGCAATTCAAAAACATCAGGGAAATAGCGATAAAAAGTGGCTCGATGAATCCCACTGATCTGGCAGATTTTTTTGACAGAAATATGATCGAAATCAACTTCAATAAGTAAGGATTTTAATCCTTCCCAAACAATGTCGGGAACAAAACGTTCCTCTGACTGCGACATTTGAATTCCTCCTTGTAGAACGGCTCACTTGCAAGACATACTTTGAATTTAAGTGCAATCCTGCGAACGGAATCGAAAAGATGAAACAAGCACTTCAGGTATTTGAAATTCTAGGAGAACATAATATAAAAGCACAGTACCAAGAGCACTATGACAAATATATTAATCAATAGCATAAAGATAGTTAATCTTTAACCACCAAAAAGATTGACTATCCTGCCTTTCGTTTCTATTTTCCCAGCGTTTAATAAATGCTTTAGCTTGCTTTTTTTACTCCCGGATATTATTCACTTTGTGCTCTCCAACTACCACATTATTTTGATTTATTTATGTAATAAATCCTTTAAAGTTTTAATAATTTTGTTTTTATCTGCTTCTGTCAATTCATATTCTCTCAATAAACTAACAATTTCTTCTAGTCCGTCATCACGTCCTTTTAAAATCTCAAGAGACGTACCAAAGATTTCAGCTAATTTTTCTACTGTTTCATCTTTCGGATTTCTCCCTCCATTTTCCCACCTAGCATATTGAGCTTGAGCTACACCTAACCTTTCAGCAACTTCTAATTGAGTAAGTCCTGCATCTAGTCGGGCTTTTTTTATATTGTCTTTTAACATTTTAAAATTCCTTTCGTTTTTCTATTGACTTATAACCAAAATGGTTGTATTATACTTATATAACCAAAATGGTTATATAAAAACAAAGCATACAAAATAAGTGATACTAGTTAACTTTATGAGTATGCAAAAACACCCCAGAAAGCTCTGCAAAGCGTTATGAGGCTTTCGTTTAAAACCAATACAATTATACCAAAATGGTAATAAAAAGTCCATAAAAAGCGAGATATGGCTAGATTGAGGATATTATGAAATCAACACAATTGGCATTTAAAAACAACAAAATTAACAATACTCATTCTTTTTATTCGCCTAGTTTAGAAGAATATATTCAAGTAAATGATGATGTATTTAACGATATTCGAGACGAAGAAATTGAACTTCGAGCACTTGAACTGCTCTCGAGTTTTCTAGACAAGTATTTTGGCTAGTTTAAAAACTAATAAATTAGAGATTGGGAGACAAGTGCAAGGGCGCGGGCCGAAGGCAGAGCGCCCGAAGCTCGAAGTTCTCCCAATCTCTAACATAAAAGCTGGCGTTTCTAACAGCCAGCAATCAGATACACTTAAGGCAACGCCCTAAGTAACGAGTCATCGGCAAAAATCAATAGTAGCAACGAATTACGCAGATTTTAAGCATAGAAAGGAGGCGTTACATTGAAAAATACCATTCAATCTCTACGAGAATATCAAAGTCAAGTAGATTTATCAAAACTAGAAAAATCTATTTATATCAGCATTGATAGATTAACAGTAATCTTTGATAGTGAGAACCAATCACTTAGACGAATATTTCGTGAATTACGAAAATCACTCGATAATATAATTCAAGAATTTAGTATTCAAGAAAATCTAAGAGAAGACTATTTTACTCTTTATAAAACGATAAACGAAGATAGTATAAATCTAATTTTCTTTCAACTATCGGATTATGGTGGTTATCAAGTCATACGCCTAGACTTCAACCCAAACTCACTAAAAGAATTTGAAGGGTTACAAGTGTGGAGGCAGATTATGAATTACGCTCGATTAAATCGATTAGAAATTAGACTGTCACGATTAGACCTTGCTTTTGATATCTTTAATAGGCCAGAAATAGTTTTTTTACAACATATCAAAGGAGGGGTTAGTCATAAAATATTCTACGGTAGAGGGGGAAATATAGAAAGTAAATACTGGGGTGCAAGTGGTAGCAACGTTCAAGTACGTTTGTACGATAAGAATATAGAGGTAGTAAGTCACAAAAGAGCTGATAAATTAGATATAGAAAGCAAACCCTTTTGGTGGCGGTTAGAGTTCCAACTACGAACAAAGGCTATAAACGAGGAAACCATTTCAGAGATTTCTAAACGATTGGAGAATTTTAGCTTTTTTAGTCTTTCAAGTGTTCCAGATGATAGCAAAGCATTTGCTTATATCTTTCTCCATGAACCAGCACTCTTACCCGAATTATTCCCCTATCTGAAACCTAACACTATAAGAGTAAAAAAGACTAGACTTAGAAAACACCTAAAAGCATTTGATAGTAGCTCATTTTCTTTAGAACTTCAAGATGCACTTAAAGAACAAACCCCACGATTAAATAATGAACTAAAGCAATTAATAGGAGAATTCCTAGAGCTTACTAGTAAAGGAGAAATTGACTTATGAACGATAAATTAACTATGACAGTACAAGAAATTATGGACTTAGGCTTTTCAAAATGGACTGCTTATAATATTTTACGACAAGCAAAACATATTATGGTCGAGCGTGGTTTCGATTTCTATAACAATAAAGGACTTGGGACTGTTCCCGTATCAGTTGTGGCAGAAATACTTGGATTGGAGGAACTCCATGTCAAAAACTAGATATACCGGTGTTACGAAAGATGATAAAACTGGGAAATATACTTATTATTTTAAAGCTGGAGTTGACCTAGCTACTGGTAAACCATATCAAGAACGCAGACGTGGCTTTCAAACTGCAAAAGAAGCCTTTGAAGCACGAACAAGGGCATTGAACAAGGTACAACAAAAAGGAAGTATTAAGCATACTCAATGGACTTTTAAGCAGTTTATGGAAGAAGTTTTTATGCCAAATTATTACGCTACAACAAGTCCGGATCTCGAACACAGGCGTCAAGTTATATTCGATGAATTTATTCAATACTTTGGTAAGAAAAAACCTCGAGAAATTACTACTTATGATGTGATTAATTATAGAAACGGTTTATTAGAGAGATATTCAAATTCATATGCAAGAAACAAGATGACATTGCTTAATCAAGTTTTGAAAACTGCAAAAAAATATGGGTTGATTTTTCATGAGATTCCCACAAGTAATATCAGTCCAATTCCAATCATAAAAAAACATATAGATTTTTGGACAAAAGACGAGTTCCAAAAAGTAATACAATCACTTGATAAAAAGAGTTATTTTGAGCACTTTGTTTATACACTTTTTTGGCTATATTATTTTACGGGAATGCGTGTAAATGAAGCAACTGCTCTTTATTGGGAAGATGTAGACTTTGAAAAGAAAACTCTAGCAATCAATCACAACTTACAGTACATCAACCGTGAGAATTGGGTACGACGTAACAAACTAAAAACTGAAAGTTCCAGACGAACCATTGGCCTTGATGATAATACTCTAAACGTACTTAAGGAATGGAAAGAACGACAAGCAAAAGTTGACAAGATACCATTCGTTCTATCACTTGATGGAAATCCATATCGTAAACGTAGTATTAGAGACCAGATTCTAAAATATTCTAAACGTGCAGGAGTTAAATACATTCAACCAAAAGGTTTAAGACACTCCCATGCGTCATTACTTATTAATGAATATAATGTAAATGCTCTATATATTCAAAGACGATTAGGTCATTCTGATGTCAAAACTACACTTAGCATTTATAGTCATTTATACCCAAACGCTGATTCCGAATTAACAGATAAACTCAATCTGATATCAAGTGATTTTATCGACTAAATCTCTTTGGCTACCATATTAGCTACCAAAAAAAGGAAATACACCTCAAAAGCCTCATTTTAAAGGGCTTTTTTTCATATTTTCCCACTATTTCTAACAGGGGGGTACAAATCGACAGGAAACAGTCAAAAAAACATTAGAAAATCCTTTGGTTACAAGGGATTTACAAAATTTCAGCGTATGTCAAATGGGCTTTAAAAGTTGACATACGCCTTTTTGATTGGAGGGATTTTTACTGAATGAACAAACTTGGTTACAGCATTTAAAAGAAAAACGCTTGGCTTATGGACTATCTCAAAACCGTTTAGCTGTTGCGACTGGTATTACAAGGCAGTATCTAAGCGATATTGAAACAGGAAAAGTCAAGCCATCAGAGGATTTACAGCAGTCCCTTTGGGAAGCTCTGGAACGCTTCAATCCCGACGCTCCCCTTGAAATGCTGTTTGATTATGTAAGGATTCGCTTTCCGACAACAGACGTACAGCAGGTGGTCGAAAACATCTTACAACTGAAACTGTCCTATTTTCTTCATGAGGACTATGGTTTCTATTCTTATTCAGAGCATTATGCTTTAGGCGACATATTCGTCCTTTGCTCCCATGAACTGGACAAAGGAGTTCTGGTGGAATTGAAAGGTCGTGGGTGCAGACAATTTGAAAGCTATCTTCTGGCACAACAAAGAAGCTGGTATGAGTTCTTTATGGACGTTTTGGTGGCTGGCGGTGTGATGAAACGCCTTGACCTTGCCATTAACGATAAGACAGGGATTTTGAATATCCCTGTACTCACTGAAAAGTGCCAACAGGAAGAATGTATCTCCGTCTTCCGCAGTTTTAAAAGCTATCGCAGTGGCGAACTGGTACGCAAAGAGGAAAAGGAATGTATGGGAAACACCCTCTATATCGGTTCATTACAAAGTGAAGTTTATTTCTGTATCTATGAAAAGGACTACGAGCAGTACAAGAAAAATGATATTCCCATTGAAGACGCAGAAGTAAAAAACCGTTTTGAGATTCGATTGAAAAATGAGCGTGCCTATTATGCAGTCCGTGATTTACTCGTCTATGACAATCCAGAGCATACCGCCTTTAAAATTATCAATCGGTATATCCGTTTTGTAGATAAAGACGATTCCAAACCTCGTTCTGATTGGAAACTGAATGAAGAATGGGCTTGGTTTATTGGGAACAATCGTGAACGATTAAAACTAACCACAAAACCAGAGCCTTACTCCTTCCAAAGGACGCTGAACTGGCTATCTCATCAAGTTGCCCCGACCTTAAAGGTTGCGATTAAACTTGATGAAATCAACCAGACGCAGGTTGTAAAAGACATTCTCGACCATGCGAAACTGACAGACCGACACAAGCAGATTTTGAAGCAACAGTCAGTAAAAGAACAGGACGTGATAACAACAAAAAAAGGATATAATGGGAGATAAGACGGTTCGTGTTCGTGCTGACTTGCACCATATCATAAAAATCGAAACAGCAAAGAATGGCGGAAACGTAAAAGAAGTTATGGAAATAAGACTTAGAAGCAAACTTAAGAGTGTGTTGATAGTGCATTATCTTAAAATTTTGTATAATAGGAATTGAAGTTAAATTAGATGCTAAAAATTTGTAATTAAGAAGGAGGGATTCGTCATGTTGGTATTCCAAATGCGTAATGTAGATAAAACATCTACTGTTTTGAAACAGACTAAAAACAGTGATTACGCAGATAAATAAATACGTTAGATTAATTCCTACCAGTGACTAATCTTATGACTTTTTAAACAGATAACTAAAATTACAAACAAATCGTTTAACTTCTGTATTTGTTTATAGATGTAATCACTTCAGGAGAGATTACATGAACAAAAATATAAAATATTCTCAAAACTTTTTAACGAGTGAAAAAGTACTCAACCAAATAATAAAACAATTGAATTTAAAAGAAACCGATACCGTTTACGAAATTGGAACAGGTAAAGGGCATTTAACGACGAAACTGGCTAAAATAAGTAAACAGGTAACGTCTATTGAATTAGACAGTCATCTATTCAACTTATCGTCAGAAAAATTAAAACTGAATACTCGTGTCACTTTAATTCACCAAGATATTCTACAGTTTCAATTCCCTAACAAACAGAGGTATAAAATTGTTGGGAATATTCCTTACCATTTAAGCACACAAATTATTAAAAAAGTGGTTTTTGAAAGCCGTGCGTCTGACATCTATCTGATTGTTGAAGAAGGATTCTACAAGCGTACCTTGGATATTCACCGAACACTAGGGTTGCTCTTGCACACTCAAGTCTCGATTCAGCAATTGCTTAAGCTGCCAGCGGAATGCTTTCATCCTAAACCAAAAGTAAACAGTGTCTTAATAAAACTTACCCGCCATACCACAGATGTTCCAGATAAATATTGGAAGCTATATACGTACTTTGTTTCAAAATGGGTCAATCGAGAATATCGTCAACTGTTTACTAAAAATCAGTTTCATCAAGCAATGAAACACGCCAAAGTAAACAATTTAAGTACCATTACTTATGAGCAAGTATTGTCTATTTTTAATAGTTATCTATTATTTAACGGGAGGAAATAATTCTATGAGTCGCTTTTTTAAATTTGGAAAGTTACACGTTACTAAAGGGAATGGAGATAAATTATTAGATATACTACTGACAGCTTCCAAGAAGCTAAAGAGGTCCCTAGCGCCTACGGGGAATTTGTATCGATAAGGGGTACAAATTCCCACTAAGCGCTCGGGACCCCTTGTAGGAAAATGTCCTAAGTGGGATATCTGTCAACTGGTATGGTTGACTAAAAATACTTCCTACGAAAATGTAGGGGGTATTTTTTTACGAAAAAATACAATCGATTCTTAAAAAGAAAAATTTTTGATTGGCAAAACCATAACAAGTTCGTTTTAGGGTTTTGATTTTGCGATTGATGCCTTCTAAAGGACCATTAGAGTATTCAAATTTAGCGCTATTTAAGACATATTTTCTGTTTTGACGAAGGGTTTGAATAGCAGTATCCATTTCTGTATTGGTTTTTTGGTAGTCTAAGATGGTTGACTCTAGTAATTCACTATTGCGCTCGTTTAGGGCTTTCGTGATATCTTGGTAAGTTTGGTATACTTCAGCGAACTTGGAAAATTTACTAGTAATGAGATCAACAGCATTTTGGCGAGTCATATATTGTTTAACGCCGCGAAGAAAAACTACTTCTTCAGGGTGAAGATCTTCAGCTTTTTTATGGAATAGCTTCCAATGTGACTTCATAATTTTATATTCTTGGCTCTGTTTATCAAGTTGCTTTAGGATAGAGATACGACAATTGTCCAAAGCGCGACCAGCTAATTGTACAAGGTGGAAGCGATCAATAATGATATTGGCATTAGGGAAAAGGCGATAGATAAAACTTTGATATTGAGCATTTAAATCAATTACAACTGATTGAACGCATTCGCGTTCGGCTTTTGAATAACGACTTTCAAAATAATCAACAATGGTAGGTGATAGACGATCCTGTAACTTTGTGACAATTTGGTGGGTTTCAGCGTCACAACAGATAAAGGACATCACAGACTTAATTGAACGAAACTCGTCAAAACATAGATGCTTAGGCAACTTAGCCACACGATAGTGTGGTTCCATGCGCTCTAAGATTGTTCGACGAACACTGCTAGGAGAGCAGTGACACATTTCAGCAATAAGCTGACCAGATAAGCCTTTACGAGCTAAAAGCATGATTTGATTTTTGAGATCACTGGATAAGGTTTGATTTTCTTTGGTTAAATTAGTAATAGCACCAAAAGTAGTATGGCATGATTTACATTTATAGCGTTGTTTACGAAGCTCTAGTTCATATCTTCTCCCATTTAAACTTGCCAGTCGTACATGAGTTTTGCGAAAGCCATCCTTATTAACTGTGGGAAAGCCACAGTTACGACAACGATTAATCGGATAAGAAAGAGTAGCTGTTATTAGCGTTATATACTCTTTAACAGAATCGTTGTTGTGTTCAGCTTCTTCAACAGAAATAATTTTAATATTTTTATCTTTAATTCCAAGAATATTTAGGATAGAATCATTATGGGACATTTGTTTAACCTTCTTTCATGATTTTTGTGGTGAATTGATTGTATAACGAGGGGACAGCAAATGTCCTCTTTTTTGTATAAAAAAATCTGGCATGGAATCTCTATCCATACCAGAAAGTGTATACCCCAAAAAAATAACTCAAATACAAATTCATTGAATATAGAGAGGAGAACATTTTTATGAATTTTGGACAAAACCTTTATAACTGGTTTCTATCAAACGCTCAATCACTGGTGCTTTTAGCAATCGTTGTGATTGGCTTGTATCTTGGCTTCAAGCGTGAGTTTAGCAAACTGATTGGCTTTTTAATTATTGCGATTATTGCGGTTGGCTTAGTCTTCAACGCTGCTGGAGTAAAAGACATTTTACTAGAGCTATTCAATCGCATTATTGGTGCTTAAATAAAACCGTTCTTTTGTGGAATATAAGTGGTTTTCTTATGTTCCGCAAAGGAATGGTACACCAAACGAAGTGCGGTAGGGATTTTTGAATCTCTACAAAGAAAGGACGTGAATATATGGACGATATGCAAGTCTATATTGCGAATTTAGGCAAATACAATGAGGGCGAATTGGTCGGTGCGTGGTTTACCTTTCCCATTGACTTTGAGGAAGTCAAAGAGAAAATCGGCTTGAATGATGAATATGAGGAATACGCCATTCATGACTACGAGTTACCCTTTACGGTTGACGAATACACTTCCATTGGCGAACTCAATCGACTATGGGAAATGGTATCGGAATTACCCGAAGAATTACAATCGGAGCTATCTGCTCTGCTCACTCATTTTTCAAGCATTGAAGAACTAAGCGAACATCAAGAGGATATTATCATTCATTCCGATTGTGATGATATGTATGACGTGGCACGCTACTACATTGAAGAAACGGGTGCTTTAGGCGAAGTACCAGCTAGTCTTCAAAACTATATTGATTATCAAGCCTATGGTCGGGATTTAGACCTTTCAGGAACGTTTATCTCAACCAATCATGGGATTTTTGAAATCGTCTATTAAATCTGTCGGTACATTACTACTGGCAGATTTTCTATTTTACGGGGTGGCTCAATCAGCTACCCCTATTTTTTATGAAAGGATTGATTACATGAAGAAAATACGAAGCTATACCAGTATCTGGTCTGTGGAAAAGGTACTGTATTCTATCAATGATTTTAGACTTCCGTTTCCCATAACCTTTACGCAAATGACATGGTTTGTCGTGTCACTCTTTGCAGTGATGATACTTGGCAACTTGCCCCCTCTTTCCATGATAGAGGGAGCATTTCTCAAATACTTTGGGATTCCTGTGGCTTTCACATGGTTTATGTCTACAAAAACTTTTGATGGTAAAAAGCCTTATGGATTTTTGAAGTCTGTCATTGCTTATGCACTGCGACCAAAGCTGACCTATGCAGGAAAAAAAGTAACGCTTGGCAGAAACCAGCCACAAGAAGCCATTACAGCAGTTAGGAGTGAATTTTATGGCATATCCAATTAAATACATTGAAAACAATCTCGTCTGGAATAAAGACGGGGAATGTTATGCTTACTATGAGCTTGTTCCTTACAATTACTCATTTCTAAGTCCAGAACAGAAAATACAAGTGCATGATTCTTTCAGACAGCTTATCGCACAAAATCGTGATGGCAAAATTCATGCTTTACAAATCAGTACAGAATCCAGCATACGTTCTGCACAAGAGCGTTCCAAAAATGAAGTCACTGGCAAGCTCAAAGCGGTTGCCTATGACAAAATCGACCAACAGACAGACGCTTTAATATCCATGATTGGCGAAAATCAAGTGAACTACCGTTTCTTTATCGGCTTTAAGTTGCTTCTCAACGATCAGGAGTTTTCTATGAAAAGTCTTACCGTTGAAGCAAAAAATGCTTTGTCTGATTTTGTCTATGATGTGAACCATAAGCTGATGGGCGATTTTGTTAGTATGAGTAATGATGAAATCCTGCGTTTTCAGAAGTTGGAAAAGCTCTTAGAAAATAAAATCTCTCGTCGTTTCAAAATCCGCAGGTTAGATAAGGACGACTTCGGCTATCTGATTGAACACCTTTACGGACAGACAGGCACTGCCTATGAAGAGTATGAGTACCATCTATCAAAGAAAAAGCTGGATAATGAAACGCTGATTAAATACTATGACTTGATTAAGCCTACTCGCTGTTTGGTGGAAGAAAAACAGCGATATTTGAAAATCCAGCAGGAAGATGAAACCGTCTATGTAGCTTACTTTACCATTAACAGCATTGTCGGAGAACTGGACTTCCCGTCCTCTGAAATCTTCTACTACCAGCAACAGCAATTTACATTCCCGATTGATACGTCAATGAATGTGGAAATTGTAGCGAATCGTAAAGCCCTATCTACTGTCCGCAATAAAAAGAAAGAACTGAAAGACTTGGATAACCACGCTTGGCAAAGTGATAATGAAACCAGCTCCAATGTGGCGGAAGCTCTGGAAAGTGTGAATGAGCTGGAAACCAATTTAGACCAAAGCAAGGAATCTATGTACAAGCTGTCTTATGTGGTAAGGGTATCAGCAAATGATCTTGACGAACTCAAACGTCGTTGTAATGAAGTGAAAGATTTTTATGACGATTTAAGCGTAAAACTGGTACGACCATTTGGGGATATGCTCGGCTTACATGAAGAATTTTTACCTGCCAGCAAGCGTTATATGAATGATTATATTCAATACGTGACCTCTGATTTCCTCGCTGGTTTAGGTTTTGGTGCTACTCAAATGCTGGGGGAAAATGAGGGGATTTATGTTGGCTACAGCTTAGATACTGGACGCAATGTCTATCTGAAACCTGCTCTTGCCAGTCAAGGGGTTAAGGGTTCAGTAACCAATGCGTTAGCGTCGGCTTTTGTTGGTTCGCTGGGTGGTGGTAAATCCTTTGCGAATAACCTTATCGTCTATTATGCGGTGCTTTATGGGGCACAAGCAGTGATTGTAGACCCAAAAGCAGAACGTGGCAGATGGAAAGAAACCTTGCCAGAGATTTCCCATGAAATCAATATCGTCACTCTGACTTCTGATGAGAAAAACAAAGGCTTACTTGACCCTTATGTGATTATGAAAAATCCCAAAGATTCTGAATCACTGGCTATTGATATTCTGACATTCCTTACGGGGATTTCCTCTCGTGATGGGGAACGCTTCCCAATCCTTAGAAAAGCCATTCGTGCAGTAACCAATAGTGAAGTACGAGGGTTGATGAAAGTGATTGAGGAATTACGGGTTGAGAATACGCCACTAAGTACCAGTATAGCCGACCATATCGAAAGTTTTACAGACTATGACTTTGCACATTTATTATTCAGTAATGGTTATGTGGAGCAGTCTATCAGCTTAGAAAAACAACTGAACATTATACAGGTTGCGGACTTGGTACTTCCCGACAAGGAAACTTCCTTTGAGGAATATACCACTATGGAGCTTTTATCCGTTGCTATGCTGATTGTCATTAGTACCTTTGCTTTAGACTTTATCCATACAGACCGAAGCATTTTCAAGATTGTAGATTTAGACGAAGCATGGAGCTTTTTACAGGTAGCACAAGGAAAAACACTATCTATGAAGCTGGTTCGGGCTGGTCGTGCTATGAACGCTGGGGTATATTTCGTGACCCAAAATACAGACGACCTCTTAGATGAAAAACTGAAAAATAACCTCGGCTTAAAATTTGCATTTCGTTCCACTGACCTTAACGAGATTAAAAAGACCTTAGCCTTTTTTGGTGTAGACCCAGAGGACGAAAACAATCAGAAGCGATTGCGTGATTTGGAAAACGGGCAATGCCTTATCAGTGATTTATATGGTCGTGTCGGTGTGATACAGTTCCACCCTGTATTTGAAGAACTGCTCCATGCCTTTGATACCAGACCACCTGTGCGAAAAGAGGTGTAAATGTGAAACCATCAATAGTAAACAGAATAAAATCAAACTGGACGCTGAAACGTCTAGGTAAAGTGGCAATGACAGTGGCTTTCACACTTGTGATTGCCATTTTTCTTTTAGCCATGCTGGGAACGGTGGTTCAAGCTGCGGGCTTGGTAGATGATACGGTCAATGTGGCAAATGAATACAGCCGATACCCACTTGAAAACTATCAACTGGATTTTTATGTGGATAATAGCTGGGGCTGGCTTCCGTGGAACTGGTCGGACGGGATTGGAAAACAGGTCATGTATGGACTATATGCCATTACCAATTTTATTTGGACAATCAGTTTGTATGTTTCCAATGCGACAGGTTACTTAGTACAGGAAGCCTATTCCTTAGACTTCATTTCCGCTACAGCAGATTCCATTGGTAAGAATATGCAGACCTTAGCTGGTGTGAGTGCAAACGGATTTTCAACAGAGGGTTTCTATGTTGGATTCCTCTTACTCTTGATTTTGGTTCTTGGGGTTTATGTTGCCTATACGGGACTGATAAAGAGAGAAACCACAAAGGCAATTCATGCCATTATGAATTTTGTGCTGGTGTTTATCCTATCGGCTTCCTTTATTGCCTACGCTCCCGACTACATTAAAAAAATCAATGACTTTTCATCAGACATCAGTAATGCCAGTTTATCACTTGGCACGAAGATTGTCATGCCCCATTCCGATAGTCAAGGCAAGGACAGCGTGGACTTAATCAGAGATAGCCTGTTTTCCATACAGGTTCAGCAACCGTGACTACTGCTTCAATACAACAGTTCAGACATTGAAAGTATCGGTATTGACCGTGTGGAAAGCCTGCTCTCCACCAGCCCAGATTCCAACAATGGCGAAGACAGAGAAAAAATTGTTGCGGAAGAAATTGAAGACAGAAGCAATACCAATCTAACCATTACAAAGACCATTAACCGTTTAGGTACAGTCTTCTTCCTATTTGTCTTCAATATTGGGATTTCCATATTTGTATTCCTATTAACAGGAATCATGATTTTCTCGCAGGTACTTTTTATCATCTATGCTATGTTTCTGCCTGTGAGCTTTATTTTAAGCATGATTCCATCATTTGATGGTATGTCAAAACGAGCCATAACAAAGCTCTTTAATACCATTTTGACACGAGCTGGAATCACATTGATTATTACGACAGCATTTAGTATTTCAACCATGCTCTATACCTTATCGGCTGGTTATCCGTTCTTTTTGATTGCTTTTCTACAGATTGTGACCTTTGCAGGAATCTACTTCAAGCTGGGCGATTTAATGAGTATGTTTTCTCTACAGAGTAACGATTCTCAAAGTGTGGGAAGTCGTGTGATGAGAAAACCTCGTATGCTTATGCACGCTCACATGCACCGTCTACAGCGGAAACTTGGACGTTCCATGACTACTCTAGGGGCTGGGTCTGCCATTGTTACAGGTAAAAAAGGACAGTCGGGTTCGGGGAGTTCTGCAAGGACACAAGCAGATCACTCCCGACCAGACGGAAAGGAAAAATCAACACTTGGAAAACGTATCGGTCAAACCATCGGTACAGTAGCTGATACCAAAGACAGAATGGTAGACACTGCTAGTGGTTTGAAAGAACAGGTTAAAGATTTGCCGACCAATGCAAGATATGCAGTATATCAAGGAAAATCCAAAGTAAAAGAGAATGTCCGTGATTTAACCAGTAGTATTTCTCAAACCAAAGCGGACAGAGCCAGTGGACGCAAGGAACAGCAGGAACAAAGGCGAAAAACCATTGCGAAGCGTCGCTCTGAAATGGAACAGGTCAAACAGAAAAAACAGCCTGCTTCTTCTGTTCATGAAAGACCGACTACAAGACAAGAACAATATCATGATGAACAGACCTCAAAACAGTCTAATATTCAGACTTCATATAAGGAATCTCAACAAGCCAAACAAGAGCGTCCAGCAGTTAAGTCCGATTTTTCAAGTCCAAAAGTGGAACGCCAAGGCAATACCGTTCAAGAAAAAACCGTTCAAAAGCCAGCAACTTCAACCACTACAGCAGATAGAACTTCACAACGTCCAATCACAAAAGAACGTCCGTCTACTGTTCAAAGAGTACCACTACAAAATACAAGAAGTAGACCACCAATCAAAACCGCCACCATTAAGAAAGTCGGTAAGAAACCATGAAGTTGAAAACTTTAGTGATTGGTGGTTCTGGATTATTCTTGATGGTCTTCTCACTGCTTCTGTTTGTTGCCATTTTATTTTCAGATGAACAGGACAGCGGAATTTCCAATATTCATTATGGAGGTGTGAATGTTTCCGCAGAAGTGCTGGCTCATAAGCCTATGGTAGAAAAATATGCCAAAGAATATGGCGTTGAAGAATATGTCAACATACTTCTTGCGATTATACAGGTGGAATCGGGCGGTACTGCGGAAGATGTTATGCAGTCCTCGGAATCCCTCGGTCTTCCACCTAATTCATTGAGTACAGAAGAATCCATTAAGCAAGGTGTGAAGTATTTCAGTGAATTATTAGCCAGTAGCGAAAGGCTCAGTGTAGATTTAGAATCGGTTATCCAGTCCTACAATTATGGTGGTGGTTTCTTAGGGTATGTGGCTAATCGTGGAAATAAATATACCTTTGAACTGGCTCAAAGTTTCTCAAAAGAGTATTCAGGTGGCGAAAAAGTGTCTTACCCCAATCCCATAGCCATACCTATCAATGGGGGCTGGCGATACAACTATGGCAATATGTTTTATGTGCAACTGGTAACGCAGTATCTTGTCACAACAGAGTTTGATGATGATACGGTACAAGCCATCATGGACGAAGCACTGAAATATGAGGGCTGGCGATACGTTTACGGTGGAGCTTCCCCGACTACTTCTTTTGATTGTAGCGGACTGACACAATGGACGTATGGAAAAGCTGGAATTAACTTACCACGAACCGCACAACAGCAATATGATGTGACCCAGCATATCCCACTATCGGAAGCACAAGCTGGCGATTTGGTTTTCTTTCATTCTACCTATAACGCTGGCTCTTATATTACTCATGTTGGGATATACCTTGGCAATAACCGTATGTTTCATGCAGGCGACCCAATCGGTTATGCCGACTTAACAAGCCCCTACTGGCAACAGCATTTAGTGGGAGCAGGACGAATCAAACAATGAGAAAGGAAGATTTAATGATGAAATTTAGAAAAAATCAGAATAAAGAAAAACAGATACCAAAGGAAAAGAAACCTCGTGTCTACTATAAGGTCAATCCTCATAAAAAGGTTGTGATTGCCTTGTGGGTACTTTTAGGGCTTAGTTTCAGCTTTGCGATATTCAAGCACTTTACAGCTATAGATACTCATACTATTCACGAAACAACTATCATAGAAAAGGAATACGTTGATACTCATCATGTAGAAAATTTTGTAGAGAACTTTGCGAAAGTCTACTATTCATGGGAGCAATCCGATAAGTCCATTGATAATCGAATGGAAAGTCTAAAAGGCTATCTGACAGATGAACTTCAAGCTCTCAATGTTGATACAGTACGCAAAGATATTCCTGTATCGTCTTCTGTAAGAGGATTTCAGATATGGACGGTAGAGCCAACTGGCGACAATGAGTTTAATGTAACCTACAGTGTAGACCAGCTCATTACAGAGGGAGAAAATACAAAGACCGTCCACTCTGCTTATATAGTGAGTGTCTATGTAGATGGTTCTGGAAATATGGTACTGGTTAAGAATCCGACCATTACCAACATACCTAAGAAATCAAGTTATAAACCAAAAGCCATTGAAAGTGAGGGGACGGTTGATTCCATTACAACCAATGAAATCAATGAGTTTTTAACGACGTTCTTCAAGCTCTATCCTACAGCGACAGCCAGTGAACTTTCCTACTATGTGAATGACGGGATATTAAAACCAATCGGAAAAGAGTACATCTTTCAAGAACTGGTAAATCCTATTCACAATCGTAAGGATAATCAAGTCACGGTATCGCTGACAGTGGAGTATATCGACCAGCAGACCAAAGCAACGCAGGTATCTCAATTTGATTTGGTACTTGAAAAGAACGGGAGTAATTGGAAGATTATAGAATAACAAATATTGGTACATTATTACAGCTATTTTGTAATCACGTACTCTCTTTGATAAAAAATTGGAGATTCCTTGACAAATATGCTCTTACGTGCTATTATTTAAGTATCTATTTAAAAGGAGTTAATAAATATGCGGCAAGGTATTCTTAAATAAACTGTCAATTTGATAGTGGGAACAAATAATTGGATGTCCTTTTTTAGGAGGGCTTAGTTTTTTGTACCCAGTTTAAGAATACCTTTATCATGTGATTCTAAAGTATCCGGAGAATATCTGTATGCTTTGTATGCCTATGGTTATGCATAAAAATCCCAGTGATAAGAGTATTTATCACTGGGATTTTTATGCCCTTTTGGGCTTTTGAATGGAGGAAAATCACATGAAAATTATTAATATTGGAGTTTTAGCTCATGTTGATGCGGGAAAAACTACCTTAACAGAAAGCTTATTATATAACAGTGGAGCGATTACAGAATTAGGAAGCGTGGACAAAGGTACAACGAGGACGGATAATACGCTTTTAGAACGTCAGAGAGGAATTACAATTCAGACAGGAATAACCTCTTTTCAGTGGGAAAATACGAAGGTGAACATCATAGACACGCCAGGACATATGGATTTCTTAGCAGAAGTATATCGTTCATTATCAGTTTTAGATGGGGCAATTCTACTGATTTCTGCAAAAGATGGCGTACAAGCACAAACTCGTATATTATTTCATGCACTTAGGAAAATGGGGATTCCCACAATCTTTTTTATCAATAAGATTGACCAAAATGGAATTGATTTATCAACGGTTTATCAGGATATTAAAGAGAAACTTTCTGCCGAAATTGTAATCAAACAGAAGGTAGAACTGTATCCTAATATGTGTGTGACGAACTTTACCGAATCTGAACAATGGGATACGGTAATAGAGGGAAACGATGACCTTTTAGAGAAATATATGTCCGGTAAATCATTAGAAGCATTGGAACTCGAACAAGAGGAAAGCATAAGATTTCAGAATTGTTCTCTGTTCCCTCTTTATCATGGAAGTGCAAAAAGTAATATAGGGATTGATAACCTTATAGAAGTTATTACTAATAAATTTTATTCATCAACACATCGAGGTCCGTCTGAACTTTGCGGAAATGTTTTCAAAATTGAATATACAAAAAAAAGACAACGTCTTGCATATATACGCCTTTATAGTGGAGTACTACATTTACGAGATTCGGTTAGAGTATCAGAAAAAGAAAAAATAAAAGTTACAGAAATGTATACTTCAATAAATGGTGAATTATGTAAGATTGATAGAGCTTATTCTGGAGAAATTGTTATTTTGCAAAATGAGTTTTTGAAGTTAAATAGTGTTCTTGGAGATACAAAACTATTGCCACAGAGAAAAAAGATTGAAAATCCGCACCCTCTACTACAAACAACTGTTGAACCGAGTAAACCTGAACAGAGAGAAATGTTGCTTGATGCCCTTTTGGAAATCTCAGATAGTGATCCGCTTCTACGATATTACGTGGATTCTACGACACATGAAATTATACTTTCTTTCTTAGGGAAAGTACAAATGGAAGTGATTAGTGCACTGTTGCAAGAAAAGTATCATGTGGAGATAGAACTAAAAGAGCCTACAGTCATTTATATGGAGAGACCGTTAAAAAATGCAGAATATACCATTCACATCGAAGTGCCGCCAAATCCTTTCTGGGCTTCCATTGGTTTATCTGTATCACCGCTTCCGTTGGGAAGTGGAATGCAGTATGAGAGCTCGGTTTCTCTTGGATACTTAAATCAATCATTTCAAAATGCAGTTATGGAAGGGATACGCTATGGTTGCGAACAAGGATTATATGGTTGGAATGTGACGGACTGTAAAATCTGTTTTAAGTATGGCTTATACTATAGCCCTGTTAGTACCCCAGCAGATTTTCGGATGCTTGCTCCTATTGTATTGGAACAAGTCTTAAAAAAAGCTGGAACAGAATTGTTAGAGCCATATCTTAGTTTTAAAATTTATGCGCCACAGGAATATCTTTCACGAGCATACAACGATGCTCCTAAATATTGTGCGAACATCGTAGACACTCAATTGAAAAATAATGAGGTCATTCTTAGTGGAGAAATCCCTGCTCGGTGTATTCAAGAATATCGTAGTGATTTAACTTTCTTTACAAATGGACGTAGTGTTTGTTTAACAGAGTTAAAAGGGTACCATGTTACTACCGGTGAACCTGTTTGCCAGCCCCGTCGTCCAAATAGTCGGATAGATAAAGTACGATATATGTTCAATAAAATAACTTAGTGTATTTTATGTTGTTATATAAATATGGTTTCTTGTTAAATAAGATGAAATATTTTTTAATAAAGATTTGAATTAAAGTGTAAAGGAGGAGATAGTTATTATAAACTACAAGTGGATATTGTGTCCTGTATGTGGAAATAAAACACGATTAAAGATAAGGGAAGATACTGAATTAAAAAAATTCCCCCTCTATTGTCCGAAATGCAGACAAGAAAATTTAATTGAAATAAAGCAGTTCAAAGTAACTGTGATTACAGAGCCAGACGCAAAGACGCAGAGCCGATAAAATGAGATTAATACAATCTCATTTTATCGGCTCTTTCCGTTATGTATGGATTCTTTTAATTAGTCTTCGATGTTTCTTGCTTCGTTGATACCGCTGGCTAAAGATTCCATTAAGGATAGTTCTTTGTCTGTAAAGCTATCCATGTATTTCTCTATCTGTAATCGTCGGGTGCTTTTTACCAAGTTATTAGCAGGTAAGAAAAATTCATCAACGGAAACATGAAGTAACGATACAAGGTCATAAAGAACTTGTATGCTGGGGTGTTGCCCTTTATTTTCAATATTAGTTAAGTACCGTGGGTCAATTTCAATCAATGCTCCCACTTGTTCACGAGTTAAACCTCGTTTCAATCGAGCTTCTTTAATGGCTAAACCAAAGGCTCTAAAATCATATTTATCTTCTTTTTTACGCATAGTAGACCACCTCTATACATTTTATTGTTCCTACTGAATTAAAAACAGGTATAGAAAAACGTGTTATATGGTTTATAGGTTTATATTTAATAAAAAGCACTACTAAACGCCAATAAAAAAAACCGTTATATGGTAGTGCTATTTACGCTGTTAAAATATTGTATATTACTTCCAAATGGCGGTTTGTTGGAGGTCAACGTCGCCATGAAGTACATCATATACAATAAATTTCCTTACATTGGGTTCTTGTCAAAAAAAGTCGTCTATCTGCAATAGATAAGTACGTCCACCAATGTGGTTTTATAAATCATATAGATAGAATAACAGAAGCATGTAAACAGAGAAATAAATCTGTTTATATGCTTTTTTGGCTATTCAGAACTTTTTTACAAAGTTTATTTATCAGTAATGCAACAAATCCCCCTTTCACATTGGGACTAAGAGTGAAAGGAGATAAACGAGCAAGGCTCACTTCCTTTCCTAGACAGAAAGGGGGTGAGAAACATGAAACCATCTTCTTTTCAGACCACAATAGAAAATCAGTTTGACTATATCTGTAAACGTGCTATGGAAGACGAGCGAAAGAATTATATGCTTTATCTTTCAAGGATTGCAAAGCGTGAGGTGTCCTTTTCGGATGTTGGCGATTATCTTGTTAGCCAGTTTGCGACAACAGATAACTATTCAACTGACTTTCAGATTTTTACACTCAATGGGTTATCAGTAGGCGTTGAAAATGATTTGTTGAGTGAAGCATTACGTGAGTTGCCAGACAAGAAACGTGAAATTCTACTGCTGTTTTACTTTATGGACATGAGCGATTCAGAAATTGCAGACCTGTTGAAATTGAACCGTTCTACTGTCTATCGGCATAGAACCAGTGGACTAGCCTTAATTAAAAAGTTTATGGAGGAATTTGAAGAATGAAAACACAATATCCTATGATTCCCTTTCCTCTCATTGTAAAGGCAACAGATGGCGATACCGAAGCGATTAACCAGATTCTACATCATTACAGAGGGTACATAACGAAGCGTTCCCTACGACTTATGAAAGATGAATATGGCAATCAAAGTATGGTCGTTGATGAAGTCTTACGTGGAAGAATGGAAACCAGACTGATTACAAAGATTTTGTCATTTGAAATTAAGTAATATCCTCTCTCCTTTCGTGGAAGCGTGCTAAACCATTCCACGCTTCCCGAACAGGGAGGTTTGTTATTCCACCAAAGCATATTGAGCTTTCAATGTGTTTTGATAGGCTAACGAGCCATTGTTCTTTGAAAACTGAATAAAAGTAATCGAATACGTTTCGATAAGAAAAGAGCCAACGGAACTAACCGCCATGACCTATCTTATAAAGATAGCGAGCGATTCATGTTAGTGATCCGAGAAGCAATCTTTAGCAGGATTGCCTGCAACGACATTCTTATCGTGATAATGATACTCCCATACAGTCAATAGTCCGAGCGTGATAAAACCGTCGCAGGCAATGAGTATGGCTACATGAGAACCATGCAGGGGTGGAACTCCCGTGAGCTTTGCTAAAGCTGTTCGATTGCTGGTAAAACAACTTTTATGAAATCCAAATAAGTGATTTGGAAAGGAGGATTTTATGAAGCAGACTGACATTCCTATTTGGGAACGTTATACCCTAACCATTGAAGAAGCGTCAAAATATTTTCGTATTGGCGAAAACAAGCTACGACGCTTGGCAGAGGAAAATAAAAATGCAAATTGGCTGATTATGAATGGCAATCGTATTCAGATTAAACGAAAACAATTTGAAAAAATTATAGATACATTGGACGCAATCTAGCGTCGCCAAAGGGTCTTGTATATGATAAAATAGTATTAAGTCGTATCAAGGCTCTTTCCATAAAGGAAAGGAGCAAATGCCATGTCAGAAAAAAGACGTGACAATAAAGGTCGAATCTTAAAGACTGGAGAGAGCCAACGAAAAGACGGAAGATACTTATACAAATATATAGATTCATTTGGAGAACCGCAATTTGTTTACTCGTGGAAACTTGTGGCTACAGACCGAGTACCAGCAGGAAAGCGTGATTGTATCTCACTTAGAGAGAAAATCGCAGAGTTACAGAAAGACATTCATGATGGTATTGATGTTGTAGGAAAGAAAATGACACTCTGCCAGCTTTACGCAAAACAGAACGCTCAAAGACCAAAGGTTAGAAAAAACACTGAAACTGGACGCAAATATCTTATGGATATTTTGAAGAAAGACAAGTTAGGTGTAAGAAGTATTGACAGTATTAAGCCATCAGACGCTAAAGAATGGGCTATTAGAATGAGTGAAAATGGTTATGCTTATCAAACCATCAATAACTACAAACGTTCTTTAAAGGCTTCATTCTATATTGCTATACAAGATGATTGTGTTCGGAAGAATCCATTTGACTTTCAACTGAAAGCAGTTCTTGATGATGATACTGTCCCTAAGACCGTACTAACAGAAGAACAGGAAGAAAAACTGTTAGCCTTTGCAAAAGCTGATAAAACCTACAGCAAAAATTATGATGAAATTCTGATACTCTTAAAAACAGGTCTTCGTATTTCAGAGTTTGGTGGTTTGACACTTCCAGATTTAGATTTTGAGAATCGTCTTGTCAATATAGACCATCAGCTATTGAGAGATACTGAAATTGGGTACTACATTGAAACACCAAAGACCAAAAGTGGCGAACGTCAAGTTCCTATGGTTGAAGAAGCCTATCAAGCATTTAAGCGAGTGTTAGCGAATCGAAAGAATGATAAGCGTGTTGAGATTGATGGATATAGTGATTTCCTCTTTCTTAATAGAAAGAACTATCCAAAAGTGGCAAGTGATTACAACGGCATGATGAAAGGTCTTGTTAAGAAATACAATAAGTATAACGAGGATAAATTGCCACACATCACTCCACATAGTTTGCGACATACATTCTGTACCAACTATGCAAATGCAGGAATGAATCCAAAGGCATTACAGTACATTATGGGACATGCTAATATAGCCATGACGCTGAACTATTACGCACATGCAACATTCGATTCTGCAATGGCAGAAATGAAACGCTTGAATAAAGAGAAGCAACAGGAGCGTCTTGTTGCTTAGTAGTACAAATGAATTTACTACTTATTTACCACTTCTGACAGCTAAGACATGAGGAAATATGCAAAGAAACGTGAAGTATCTTCCTACAGTAAAAATACTCGAAAGCACATAGAATAAGGCTTTACGAGCATTTAAGAAAATATAAAAAGATAATTAGAAATTTATACTTTGTTTCAAAGAAAAAGAAAGCTTAAAACTCGAAAACTTCCTAGATAAGGAAGTTTTTTTGGTATAATAAAAGTAGTAATAGAATATTGGGAGGATTTACCATGGCAGACCGTTCACGTTTCTTACGAGATAACCCATCTGACTTCCCATATGATTTTGAAAAACAAATCTTATCCAAAACATCTCCTGACACAATCTATCATTGTCATCCTGAGCTAGAGATTATTTATGTTACAAAGGGTTCTGCCATCGTTCATATCAACTCAGAACGCTTTGAAAGTCGTGAAGGAGATATTTTTCTTATCCAACCGACCTCTCTCCATGCTATCTATTCTCACAAAGATCAAGAACTATTTTCTACCAGCTTTCGAATTCATCTAGATTATCTTGGGAGAAGTCAGATTGACAGCTTTAGCCAACGCTATATCCAACCCCTCCACTCTGGTCACTTTTGCCTAACTCCTCAAATATCACCAGGAGATAAGGCCTATGATCAAATTCAATCCTGCCTTCTTTCACTCTTTTCTATCCTTGAAGAAAAAGGCATATACTACGACCTACTCATAAAATCTAAACTATACGAATTGCTTCATCTTCTCTTTAAGTATAGATACGTCAATCGACACTATACAGATGATACCTACCAAAAATACCAAAAACTAAAAGAAGTGATTTGCTACCTTGAACAGCACTACTCAGAACCCATTCATATTGAGCAACTGGCTGCAACATTTGGATATAGTAAAAATCACTTTATGAGTATTTTCAAGCAACATACTGGAGCCAGTTGTATGGACTACCTGCTCCAGTTACGTCTTGAGAAATCCTGTGAAAAACTCGTCCAAACCAACCTCAACATTCAAGAAATTGCAAGCCAGGTCGGTTTCACCAACATTTCAAACTTCAACCGTCAATTTAAGCAGCACTATTACCTAACACCTAGACAGTATCGAAACCAACAACTAAAAAAGAAAACATAATTCTTTCTCCTTAGTCTTTTCTAAGGAGTTTTTTCAAACAAAAAAGCCACCTGATTGGGTGGCCTCTTTAGGGAGATTATTATGAAAAAGAAAAGTTTAGGATTTCATTAAATAAAGGGTACTCAATGAAAATCGAAATCAGACTAGGCAGATAGACGCAAGTA